>CAKRKX010000112.1 GCA_934358675.1 uncultured Agathobacter sp.
GGTAACAACCGACTTCCCTGTTACCTGCCAGTTAGAGAAGGCAAAGCCGGTACTTAAGACATTACCGGGATGGAAATGTGACATCCGCGGAATCAAGAAGTACGAGGATCTTCCGGAGAACTGCCGCAAGTATATTGAATTTATCGAGAGTGAGATTGGATATCCGATCACAATGGTATCCAACGGACCGGGACGTGACGATATTATCTATCGTGAGTCTCCGTTATCCAAATAAAGTGACTGAAGGACTCCTTCACTGCGAATGCAGTGGAGGAGTTTTTTTCACAGAAAAAACACAAAATGACCATAATTTACACATGAGATAAGCATAGACTATACCGTATAAAGTGCCAAAGCCTTATGCGGGTTAAGACACGAATCAGAAGAAGGAGGTTTTCACATTGATTGAGATTGACAACCTTGTGAAAAAATACGGTGAGCACGTAGCGGTAGATCATCTGTCACTTACGGTGGAACCGGGCAGGATTTACGGATTTCTCGGACCGAACGGCGCGGGAAAATCCACAACCATGAATATAATTACCGGATATCTCGGGGCAACGAGCGGAACGGTGACGATCAACGGACACGACATTTTCAAGGAGCCGGAGGAGGCGAAGAAGTGTGTCGGTTATCTTCCGGAGATCCCGCCTTTGTACACGGACATGACGGTACTGGAGTATCTGAATTTTGTCGCTGAGTTAAAGAAGCTGCAGAAGAGTCTGCGTAAGCGTTATGTGGAAGAAGCGATGGAGACGACAGGAATTCTCGATGTCAAGAATCGTATGATCCGCAACCTGTCGAAAGGTTATCGCCAGAGAGTCGGTTTCGCACAGGCCATCCTCGGTTATCCGGAGATCATTATCCTCGATGAGCCGACGGTCGGACTTGATCCGAAGCAGATCATTGAGATCCGTGATCTGATCAAAAAACTGGGTGAAAAGCATACGGTAATCTTAAGTTCCCACATCCTGACGGAGATCAGTGCGGTCTGTGATCATGTATTTATTATTTCAAAAGGCAAGCTGGTGGCAAGTGATTCCACAGAGAATCTGCTGGATCAGATGTCCGGCGCACAGGAGATCGAGCTGATCGTGCGGAGTGAGGCAGACCGTGCAAAGTCCCTTCTGGAAGAAATCGAATATGTGGAGAATGTACAGTTACAGGATGCGCAGGAGGGGAAAATACTCGTCCGCGCGAAGACGGGAACGGATGTCAGGGAGGATGTGTTCCGGCAGATGGCGGAGAATCATATTCCGGTGCTTGAGATGCGTACCGTAACAAAATCTCTGGAGGACGTATTCCTTCAGATTACGCAGGAAGGAGGCAATCAGTAATGCTTGCAATTTTTAAGAGAGAGTTTAAAGCCTACTTCCAGAGTGTGATCGGCTGGCTTTTTGTCGCTGCACTGCTTGCGGTATACGGCTTATATTTCTACGTGTATAACCTGATGCAGGGTAATCCGTACATTTATTACAGCTTAAGTGCGATCACATTTATCCTGCTGATCGCGGTGCCGATCCTTACGATGCGAAGCTTCGCAGAGGACCGTAAAAACAAGACGGATCAGTTGACACTGACCGCACCGGTATCCATCGGCAAAGTCGTGCTTGGCAAGTATCTTGCGATGGTTGCGGTATTTACGATCGATATTGCGGTCTATGCGGTGACACCGCTCATTCTCCGTGCATTCGGAACCGTGCCGATGGGCGAAAGCTATATTTCAATCCTCGCGTTCTGGCTGTACGGATGCACCTGCATCGCGGTCGGTATGTTTATCTCGGCGCTGACCGAGAGTCAGGTGATCGCGGCGGTTCTTACGTTTGCGGCGCTTTTTATCAGTTATATGATGGGCGGAATTACAAACCTCATCTCATCGAGCGGAAATGTGCTTACGACAGTGATGAAAGCATTTGATCTGTATGAGCCGTTTGATAAGTTTTCCGGCGGAAGTCTGGATATTACCGCGATCGTATACTATGTAACGGCGATCGCAATCTTGAATTTTCTGACAGTGCAGTCGATTCAGAAGCGCCGTTGGAGCATTAGCAGGAAGACATTTTCGACCAGTGTTTTCTCGGTATCGTTTATCGCAGTGGCGATGGCTTTGACCGTTGTGGTCAATCTGGTCGTCGGCGCATTGCCGAGCAAAGTTACGGCGATCGATTGTTCTTATTCGAAGCTTTACTCGATCACCAGCGATACGAAGAAAGCAATGAAAAAGCTTTCCGATGATGTTACGGTCTATGTTTTGTCTTCCGAGGCGAAGAAGGACGCGCAGATCGACAAGGTGCTCAAACGGTACGAGGATCTGTCCAACCATATCAGCGTGGAGTATGTCAATCCATCGACAAAACCTTATTTCTATCAGGATTACACGGATACCGCGCCGGCACAGAACAGCCTGATCGTTGTGAGCGGCAAACATTCGAAGGTCGTTGATTACTATGATATCTATCATTATGAATCCAACATGGATTATTCCACCTATTCGTATTCGAATGATCTGGTCGGCTTTGATGCGGAGGGACAGCTTACTTCCGCGATCGAGTATGTGACGATGGAGGCGGATGAACTTCCGGTCGTATATCAGATTACGGGGCACGATGAAGGCACACTCGGAAGTGATTTCCAGTCAGCCGTGGAAAAAGCGAACATGTCGCTTTCGAGCATTGAACTGCTCAACGAGGAGAGCGTTCCGGATGACGCATCGGCGATCATCATCAATGCACCGCAGAAGGATTTCAATGAGGCGGATGCCAAGAAAGTGATTGATTATCTGCAGGCGGGCGGCAAGGCGATCATCATCGGATCCTACACAGATGCGGATCTGCCGAATTTTGATTCCATCCTGGAGGCGTACAATGTGCAGTTTACCAAGGGAGTGATCTCGGAGAATGACGCGCAGCACTACTATAAGATGGGCGGACCGTTCTATCTGCTTCCGGAGGTAAACAGCAGCGATTACACGACAAATATTGGTGGAAATTACATCTATGTTCCGGCAACACTCGGCATCACGTATCCGGACAGCAGTACGGAAGAAGCGGATGACGGCAGCGAGGAAGATACTGAGGACAGCAGCGAAGATAATAAGGTGACCTATACTTCCCTGATTGATACGACGGAGCAGTCGGTCGCTAAAAATAATCCGAATGATATGAGCGATTACGGACTTGAGGACGGCGATGATAAAGGACCGTTCTGCATCGGACTTGCGGTGGAGCAGACCACAGAGGACGACAATACAACGCAGCTTGTTGTATTCGGAAGCCCGTACATCTTCAGTGATGATGCGAGCCAGCTGACATCCAACAACACAACGCTTTTTGACGATGTGACAACGAAACTGGTCGGCGAGACAAAACTCGCGGCAAGTGTGATCCCGGAGAAGTCATATACATTGAGCAATTTGACGGTATCTGCGATCTATACGATCATACTGGGACTTTTGTTTACAATCCTGATTCCGATCGTTCTGATCGTTTGCGGTATTGTGATTTTCGTAGTAAGGAGAAAGAAATAATGAAAAAGCAGAAAATACAGATGCTTGTCATTGTTGTGATCCTTCTGCTTTGCGTCGTGGCGTACTTCGTTGCGACGCAATACACAAAGAAGCAGGAACAGCGAGACAAGGACAGTGAGACACAGGGACAGGTAAATCTGACGATTGCGGATCCGGATGAGGTGGATGCATTCTCTTATATTGCCGATGATACGACATATTCTTACACAAAGAGCGGGGATACATGGACCTGTGAGAACGATACTTCTCTTAAGATGGATGCAGACAGCATTGCTTCTCTTCTTGATAATTTTAAGAAGGTTACAGCTGCGGAGGCAATCGCGGATTATGATTCGATTTCTGATTACGGACTCGATCAGCCGCAGAATATCATTACGGTGACCTGCGGGGATGAGACAACAACGATCGATATCGGCGATTACAATGAAATGCTTCAGGAATATTATGTTAAAGTGAGCGGAGACGACAAGATTTATCTTGTGGATTCCACGCTTAAGGATGCGTTCTCCAAGACACCGGATTCGATGGTGCAGCAGGAGGAGAGTACCGAGACGGAAACCGCTGAAAATTAGGGTTGTAGTAGACAATAAAAATTGACGCGCGGTGTTATTTTACAGGTAAGTGTAAGATTTCACCGCGCGTAATTTATTGTTATTTTTTGGGGGACAGATCTGCTTTATCTTTGAGAGAAGCATGATCCGTCATCTCATCCATCTGATCCTTGGCATTCTTTTTGATCAGTTTGTAGATAAAAGAGTATGCCCAAAGCAGCACCGGTATAATGACGGTTGCCATAATGGATGCCTGAAACAGACGCATCGTTTCGGTACGGTCGATGATCGCACAGATTAGAGTGCTCAGGTATAAGAGAACAAGAAATACAATGCCGATGACGGCAAGGATCTGTTTTACTTTCTTCATAGAATTTCCTCCCTGCAATTACAAAATAAAAGGATAGGTAATTGCGCTGTTTATAAATTTATGGACTAATAATAGAATAATAGCGGAAGATGCGGGAAACGTCAACCGGTGAAAAAATCAATTAAAACCGGACAAAATTCAATCAGATCTGATATATGTTTCGATTTGACAAATCCATTTAAGCGAGAGTTTCATACGCTGCAATACCATGAGTTTTAAAATTAATACAGAATTTTGAGGGGACATAAGGTCAAGTTGGAGTTCTCAAAAGAGAAATAAAAATGTATTGCTATTGTGCGCACAAATCGGTATAATATAGCTAGAAAAGGAAACACTAAGATTTTTGAAAGGAGTGTTACATTATGGCAACAAAATCAGCTAATTTGTACGCAAGAATAGAGCCGGATGTGAAAGAACAGGCAGAAAGCATCTTGTCAGCACTTGGTATTCCGGCATCCAATGCGATTAATATGTTCTATAAACAGATTATTTTAAGAAGGGGACTTCCTTTTGAAGTGAAGATACCTACGGCAAAACCTGTTAATGTGGCAGAACTGACCGAAGCAGAATTAAATACGGAACTAGAGAAAGGATATGCGGATATGGTTGCAGGCAGAACAAAACCTGCAAGACAGGCATTTGCTGATATTCGCAAAGATTACGGTATATGATTTATGAGGTAATTATCACCGATCAAGCCAATGCCGATTTAAGGGGAATATATGAGTATATTACTTTTGAATTGCTTTCGCCAGATAATGCAGCAGGACAGCTTGACAGGTTAGAGGAACACCTTTTAGGACTTGAGGAAGTTCCGGAAAAATACCGGCTTTATGGAAATGAGCCGTGGCACAGCCGAGGGTTAAGAGTGATGCCAGTTGATAATTATCTGGTATTCTATATCCCGGATAAGGACACGGGTATCGTAACAGTTATTCGTGTTATGTATGAAGGTAGGAATGTCGAAAACCAGCTTAATAATCACACGGTAATATAAAACAGAATAATTATAACAGCGTAAAGGCGTATGGGATGTAACCATTCCATGCGCTTTTTTGCGTGTAAAACGAAAAGGAGGATATCAACATGAGAAGGCAGGATATAAAGTTGCAACAGAAGTATAAAATATCTTGAACATAATGAAGTTTTTGTGTAAAATAGGAGACAAACGGGGAGCTGACCATAGTCGGCTGAGAGGAAACTGTATCGTTTCGACCCAAAACCTGATTTGGATAATGCCAACGTAGGGAGCGATATCTGTGTACAAAGAGATGCAGAAGATATGACAGATGACATCCCCGATGGAGCAATCCCATCGGGGATGTTTTTTCGATTTACGCGAAGCGACGGAAAACAAATATGAAACAGGAAATCTTAAGGAAAAGAAATTTTAATGGAAGAAATTTCAAAGAAAAGACAAAGGAGAGAGAAGATGAGCACGTACACAACACAGATGGATGCAGCAAGAAAAGGCATTGTGACACCGCAGATCAAGACGGTGGCAGAAAAGGAGCATATGCCGGTGGAGAAAATGATGGAGCTGGTGGCAGAGGGGAAGGTTGCAATCTGCGCGAACAAGCATCATGCTTCCTTGAACCCAGAGGGCGTGGGAAGCATGCTTCGCACCAAGATCAATGTAAACCTTGGTGTATCCAGAGACTGCAAAGATTATGATATCGAGATGCAGAAGGTGATGAGCGCGGTCAATATGGGCGCAGAGGCGATCATGGACTTATCGAGCCACGGAGATACGCAGCCATTCCGCCGCAAGCTGACCAGCGAGTGTCCGGCGATGATCGGAACCGTTCCGGTTTATGACAGCGTGATCCATTATCAGAGAGATCTTGCGACTTTGACGGCGAAGGATTTCATTGATGTGGTGAGAATGCATGCAGAGGATGGCGTGGATTTCGTGACGCTGCATTGCGGAATCACGAGAAAAACGATCGAGCAGATTAAAAAACATAAGCGCAAGATGAACATTGTAAGCCGCGGCGGAAGCCTTGTATTTGCATGGATGACGATGACCGGAGAGGAGAATCCGTTCTATGAGTATTATGATGAAATCTTAGATATCTGCGAGGAGCATGATGTGACGATCTCGCTTGGCGATGCATGCCGACCGGGATGTCTTGCGGATGCAACGGATGTGTGCCAGATCGAGGAACTGGTGCGCCTTGGAGAGCTTACAAAGCGTGCATGGGATCATAATGTACAGGTCATGGTCGAGGGACCGGGAC
>CAKRKX010000113.1 GCA_934358675.1 uncultured Agathobacter sp.
TCCAGCCCTCCGGCTGTATCGGTTGAGCAAAAGTCAGCGTGGGAATGGTGTGGTATCTTTATCTAAGTGAATCCCCATTCTCCCATCTGGATATTGCTTTATTCGATACACCGATCAGATCTCCGAGTTCGCTTTGGGTATATCCCTTGTCGATCCGTGCCTGCCGTATCATCTTTCCGGTTTTCTCTTTGTCCATAAGGTTTGCCCCTTCCTGCCTTTGATGAATCCATCATACTTGGCACAGAGGCAAAATACAATCCACTGTGATGAGAACCCTACAAATTCAACGGATTTTACCTTGTGCCAAGTTCTAGAAAAGCTCCCGGGATTATTCCCGGAAGCTTTTCATAATATCCTCAAAAGTCACCATCACAACATTGCCCATCTCGTTTGCTTTTTCCACGCAGCCCTGTGTAAAGCCCTTTTTTGCAAATAAATAGAGCACTGTTTTTGAATAATGAAATAACTGACTTCGCTCAACCAGTTTATCCAATACCCCTGCATCGACATTCTCGTTCGTCCACTTGCATTCACCGAATAGCGCTGTTGTCTTATCCTGCTCACCCATAATATCGATTTCCGTCTGGCTTCTTGTCTTAGGATCCGTTCCCCACCAACGTCCAAGATCCGCAAAGAGGACCTGCGACTTGCCGCCTAACAACAGTTTCCACAGATATTGCATACAGATATCCTCAAAAACTTTGCCCATATAGTCCGACAAATGCGGAGCAATCCTCTGATAAGCCAGATCTGCCGCGCCTCGACTGATAATAGAATTGTTTTCCGGAATAAACCGGTACCAGAAGCGAAACATATGATCCGCTATCACATAGAGCGACTTGCGGGATTCTTTTTCCCCATACGGAGTCTCTTTTCGGACAATGCCTAATCCGATCAGATTCTTCAGGTATCTCGTACAAACGCTGGTTTCCTCTCCCACCTTTGTCGAAATTTCCGCCATATGTGAAGCTCCCGATGCAACTGCTGTTATGATTGCATTGTATAAAGCCGGCTCTCTCACTTCCTGTTTCAACAAATTTTCCGGCTCTTCATAGATCGAGGAGGAGGGATTTAGGAACGTGTTTTTAATATTTTCTTCCACACTGATCCGGTCATCCATCTGCAACAGATATTGCGGCGTTCCACCTACAATTCCATAGATCAAAGCCATATCTTCCGGTGAAAACTTCTGAAAATACGCACAAGTCTCCTCAAAATCAAAAGGTAAAATCTTCATCTGTGCCGTTCTTCTTCCGTACAACGGCGCTTTATAAGCCAAAACATGATCTTCCATATAAGACATAGAAGATCCACATAAGATCAACATCAATTTCGATGTATCTTTATATTTATCAATGAGCATCTGCAGCGTCGAAGCAAAGCTTTTAGATGATCTTGCTATATATGGATACTCATCGATCGCCAGAATCAGTTTCTCATTCTGCGCCAGTTCAAACACATATTCCAAAGCCACCTGCAATGATAAAAAGGAAGTCTGCATAATATTGCCGGAACTGTACTCCATAATACTTTGGCTGAAATTCTCCAGATTCTGTTTTTCGTTACTCTCGACTCCCATGAAATAGATTGCCTTTTTCCCATGGATAAATTCGCTGATCAAAGCCGTCTTTCCAACACGACGTCTTCCATATAACACCGTAAATTCAAACTTATCAGAGTCATATAACTTATTTAACGTATCCAATTCCCGCGTTCTTCCGATAAACATGCCGTTTCCTCCCTGCATCATTATCATTTCCCACTTTCTGAACCTATTATACCACCACTTCGCAATTTAGTAAACTACGATTTAGTAATTTATAGTTTACTAAACTGTATGTTACTAAATTACACTTGACCAAATCTATCCCCACATAAAAAAAGCAGATCCACACATACAGGCATGTAGAATCTGCTTTTCTTATAATCATTCTTAATGTTCCAGATTTGCGAACTTGGTGTACTCCGGCAGCCATGCAAGATTGACGGTTCCGATCGGACCGTTACGCTGCTTAGCGATAATGATTTCGGAAATTCCCTTGAGTTCGGTATCCTTGTTGTAGTAATCGTCACGGTAGATGAACATTACCACGTCGGCATCCTGCTCGATGGCTCCGGACTCTCGGAGGTCGGAAAGCATCGGGCGGTGATCCGGTCGCTGCTCCACGGCTCGGGATAGCTGCGAGAGTGCAACTACCGGGACGCTGAGTTCTCGGGCAAGCGCCTTTAAGGAACGGGAGATATCAGAAATCTCCTGCTGACGGCTGTCCGTGCTTCTTCCCGATCCGGTCATCAACTGTAAGTAGTCGATGATAACCAGCTTTAAGTCATGTTCGAGCTTGTACTTTCGACACTTGCTTCGAAGCTCGGAAATACTGATACCCGGCGTGTCATCAATGATGAGCTCGGAATCTCCGATGATTCCGGCACCTTCGACCAATTTTTCCCAATCCGCATCAGACAGATTACCGGTACGGAGTGCCTGTGCGTCGACACGCGATTCGAG
Source organism: uncultured Agathobacter sp. (assembly GCA_934358675.1). Lineage (GTDB taxonomy): Bacteria > Bacillota > Clostridia > Lachnospirales > Lachnospiraceae > Roseburia. The sequence continues at coordinate 2,507 of CAKRKX010000113.1, forward strand.
GGAGAACAGACGGTTGACGAGCTGTTCTTTCGACATCTCGAGAGAGAAGATCGCGGTACACATATTTTCATGAAACGCAACATACTGCGCAATGTTTAAGACAAACGCCGTCTTACCCATGGAAGGACGGGCGGCAACCAGAACCAGATCGGACGGCTGAAGTCCGGCGGTTCGGTAATCAAGGTCAATAAATCCGGTTGGAATACCAGTTACGGTTCCGGACTGCTGCGATGCCTTTTCGATCTTCTCCAAAGCATTCATTACAACCTGCCGGATCGGAACATATTCTCCTCCGGTACGGCTCGACAACAGCGCAAACACATCATGCTCCGTCTTATCCAGCACACTTTCTAAGGATTCCTTGCCGGCATAGCACTCGTTCTCGATATCCTCGGTAACGCGGATCAGCTTGCGCTTCATCGCATTTTCCTTGACGATATTACAATAGTATTTTACATTGGCGGATGTCGGAACCGCACGCACCAGCTCACCGACAAACTCAAGACTTGAGACTTCTTTCGGTACATCCTTCTCCTTGAGCTTGTTCTGCAGCGTCACCAGATCGACCGGCTGTCCCTCACCGTACAACTCGATCATAGCATCAAACAGGATTCCGTACTGCTGATGGTAGAAGTCTTCTTTCAAAAGCATCTCCATCGCTGTAACGATCGCATCTTTATCCATGATCATGGAACCGACAACGGACTGCTCGGCTTCCAGACTGTTCGGCATGATCCGCTTGATCAATGTCTCCTCCAAGCGACTTCCTCCTATCCCTCAACAACCTGAACGGTAAGCTTTGCGGTAACCTGTGGATGAAGCTTTACCGGAACCTCGTAAGTACCAAGTGCCTTAATGCCATCCGGCAGATGCATCTTCTTCTTATCCAGCTCCAGACCGGTCTGCTCCTTTGTCGCCTGTGCGATCTCCTTGGTAGAAACCGAACCAAAGATCTTGCCGCCTTCGCCGGCTTTGATCTTGACGACAACCTTCTGCTGCTCAACGGTTTTTGCAAGTTCTTTTGCATTTGCCAGATTTTCGGCTGCAACCTTGTCCGCATGCTGATTCTGTAACTTCAGATCATTTAAATTCTTGCTTGTTGCTTCAATTCCAAGCTTTTTCGGTAAGATAGCGTTGCGGGCGTATCCGTCGCTCACATTGACGATCTCGCCTTTTTTTCCTAATGATTTCACATCTTCCAATAAAATTACTTTCATTCCTGTATATCTCCTTCTTCCAACATCTCATCCAGCGTCTCCATGATCGCATGCTTTGCCTGAACAATGGTATATCCGGTCAACTGCGCACCTGCCACATTAAGATGGCCGCCACCGCCCAACCGCTCCATAATAAGCTGCACGTTGATCTCATCGATGGATCGTGAACTGATATAAATCTTGCCTGCATACTCGGTGAGTACGAAAGACGCTTTAATTCCAATAATGTTAAGCAGTTCGTTTGCCGCCTGCGCTCCGACGATTGTCGGGCTCTCCACATTCTCACTCGGGCAGACCGAGATCGCAAATGCGCCGCGATAAACTTCTGCATGACGCACCGCTTCGGCACGCGCCTTGTAACATGCCATATCGTTACGAAGCATCTTTCTGACGCGGGTAACCTCCGCACCGGAGCGCTTCAGATAAGCCGCCGCCTCAAACGTGCGGACACCGGTCTTCGTCATAAAGTTGTTCGTGTCGATCAGAATTCCGGCATAGATACAATCCGCTTCCGCAGCAGATAACTTAAATCCATCCTGAAAATACTGCAATACTTCCGCAACCATCTCACATGCGGAGGATGCATACGGCTCAATATAGGACAGAATCGGATTCTCAATAACCTCACTGCTCTGTCGGTGATGATCAAATACCACGATCGTATCCGTATGTGCCAGAAGCTCCGGACACTCCGTGTAGCTCGGACGGTTCGTATCAACGACCATGACCAGCGTGTTGCGGCTGACCATCTCCAATGCCTGATTGCTGTTGATAAACATATCATCCGGATAGCCTTTTTCCGGAGAAAAGCATTCCATCAGTGGACGGATCGAGCTTGTCGGCTCATTGACGACAATCTGCGCTTTCTTGCCAAGTACCCGGGCTGCACAGAAGATTCCGATACCGGCACCGAGCGAATCGACATCCGTCAGGCTGTGTCCCATGATAATGACATTCTCACGGCTCTCAATAATCTCATGCAGCGCGTGCGCCTTAACACGAGCCTTAACCCTCGTATTACGCTCCACCTGCTTTGCCTTGCCGCCGAAGTAAGCGATATCCTCGCCATCCTTGACAACGACCTGATCGCCGCCTCGTCCGAGCGCCAGATCGATCGCTGCACGCGCCTGCTCGTAGCTCTCGTTATACGAAGAATCTTTCATACCGATTCCGATACTCAGCGTTACCGCCATCTCGTTGCCGACCTTGACCGTCTTTACATCCTCTAAGATACTGAAACGATCATCCATCATCGGCTGCAGATACTTGTATTTAAATACAACAAAATATTTATCCTTCTCTATCTTGCGGACCAAAGCATCCATCTTTGCAAAATACTGGTTCACCTTACGGTCCACCAGCGCGATCAGAAGCGAACGCTTAACATCCTCGATGCTGTCGAGCGCCTCATCGTAGTTATCGATGTAGACCAGTCCCGCAACCTGCTTCTGCTCACGGTTCTCTTGCTTGTACCGGTTCAGCTCCGTCTCATCAAACAGATAGAGTGCGGTCAGAAATTCCTCCGACTCGTCAATCTCGATCGACTCACTCTGCTCCATAATATCATCAAAATAGATGCGGTTCAGCGATACGCGAAACTCCCGGTTCTGCATCTTCAGATGCACATTCTGCGGACCTTCATGCTTCTGCAGGAATTCCCTTGTGATCGTGGAAAAAAGCGTTGTGATCGACTTATGATAGTTACGGTCCACATTCGTCAATTCCGAAAACTGCTCATTCACCCACAAAATTTTGCCGGAATAATCCAAAAGCGCATACGGGATCTCAAACTCGTTGAGAAGTCGCTTCTGCACGGTCGCATATTGCGTGGCAAAGTTAATGATCTCGTTCGTCAGACGCGGCTTATTGCAATGATACAAACTGATCTCCACAGTCAGATAGATCACAATGAAACCGGATAACACCGCTCCCGTTGTAATATCATAAAAATACAGTCCGATATCTGCGAGTACAAGCGGAATTGCCAAGAGGATCGGCCACCCCAGATACGCCTTTAACTTGCCTTTAAATCGAATTCGTGATTTCATTTTACGCTCCTGTTCATTGAACATCAGCCCATTCCCATTCGCCTTCGGCGAAGGGCTGACGCTGCTTGTCAAGTTTTCATAAAAAACCTGACACAATCCTTTGCTACTGTATCCAGTGCAATTCATCAGAAATAAAATGCATATTTGCTTTTTAGTATACCATTTTTGAGCCCCTAAATAAAGCCTTTTTGCAAAGGCGACAAAAGATATCAAAAATAAAAGAACTGCCCCACAATACATAGGGCAGTTCCGTAGATCAACTACTATATCTGTTCTTAGTTCTCTTTTGCAATCTCGACAACCGACTTGCTTAATCCTGCGAGACCCTGGATCTCGGACGGGATAATGATCTTCGTTGCCTTACCGTCTGCAGCCTTTGCAAATGCCTCAAGGCTCTTAAGCTGTAATACAGCTGAATCCGGAGCGGACTCCTTTAACATGCGAAGACCGTCTGCATTTGCCTGCTGAATCTTGAGGATTGCCTCAGCCTGACCTTCGGCTTCCTTAACGGTTGCTTCCTTCTTAGCCTCTGCACGAAGGATGGCAGCCTGCTTCTCAGCCTCTGCATCAAGAATTGCAGATTCCTTATTACCTTCGGCAACAAGGATCGTGGATTTCTTCTCACCTTCAGCACGAAGAATTGCCTCACGGCGCTCACGCTCGGCCTTCATCTGCTTCTCCATTGCATCCTGAATAGCCTTCGGTGGGATGATATTCTTTAACTCTACACGGTTTACCTTGATTCCCCAAGGATCGGTTGCAACATCAAGTGTTGCACGCATCGTTGTGTTGATCGTCTCACGGGA
>CAKRKX010000114.1 GCA_934358675.1 uncultured Agathobacter sp.
TAGGGGATTGGTCAAATGGTATGATAGGGGTCTCCAAAACCTTTGGTGGGAGTTCGATTCTCTCATCCCCTGCTTTTTTTAAACACCTGTGAGGGTGTTATTTTTTTGCTTTGGCAGAAAAGAAGTACGATTGCTTAGTGAAAAGGACAGGAGAGAGACATACATGACATTACAGCAACTTCAGCAGGTAATTACAATTGCAGAGAGCAAATCGATGAACGAAGCAGCCAGAAAACTGTTTGTTTCGCAGCCGAATCTGTCATCGGTGGTGCGTGAGCTGGAAGAAGAAGCGGGAATCACTCTGTTTATCCGGTCGAACCGTGGAATTGTCATGACGCCGGAAGGGGAAGAATTTATCGGTTACGCGAAGCAGGTTGTGGAGCAGTATCATCTGCTGGAAAATCGATATATGAACAGTGAGACGAAGAAGAAGTTTTCAGTGTCGATGCAGCATTATTCGTTTGCGGTAAAGGCATTTGTCGAGATGGTGAAGTCGGTCGGCATGGAAGAATATGAGTTTGCCATTCATGAAACGCAGACGAATCAGGTCATCGAAAATGTGCGCAGCATGAAAAGCGAGCTTGGAGTATTGTTTCTGAGCGCATTCAATGAGGCTGTGTTGCAGAAATTGTTTAAGGAGTATGATCTTGTATTTGAGGAACTTTTTGCGTGCGACACCTATGTCTATCTGTGGAAGGGACATCCGCTGGCCGGGCAGAATGAGATCTGTATGAAGGAATTGGAGGAGTATCCGTGCCTTGTATTTGAACAGGGAAAGAATAACTCGTTTTATTTCTCGGAAGAGATGAAGAGTACCTACGACTATAAGCGGATCATTAAGGCGGATGACCGCGGAACGATGCTGAATCTGATGGTCGGGCTCAATGGTTATACACTGTGTTCCGGAATTATTTCGGAGGAAATCAACGGTGACGATTATGCAGCGATTCCGCTGAAGGAATCGGAGCGTATTCGAATCGGATACATTCGCCACAAAGGCGTAAAACTGAGTCGCTTGGGCGAAATTTATCTGAGTGAACTGCAAAAATATGGAGAGCCTTTTGGCGGCAGCAATGAATAATTTGCGCAACAAAAGAGTCATGTTTTGATTCATATTTTGAATAATTTTTATTGAAAAATGCTTGTTTTTCGCGTGAAACAGGCATTTTTTTATGGAAATAGCATAGTATAATTGATAAAAGAGTCATTTCTCAATCAAAAAGTAGAGAAAGAAGGCGGCATGAATCGGATTTCTCGTCAAAATGCAGGCTTTTTCGCCTAAAAACAGGGCTTTTTACATTTGTGACAAATAAAAAGAATGGTGGTATAATGCCCAAAAAAGTTACAAATAATGTAATCAGAAAGCAGGTGTTAATTATGTATGATACCATTAAGGTGATTCGTTTATCGGATTTGAAAGACGTAAAGGATTTTGTCCGGGCTGCAGAAGATTGCGATTTTGAAATTGACGTAAAATACAACCGCACGATGATAGATGCAAAGTCGCTTCTCGGTATGATCGGGCTGGGGGTTCAGAAGAATCTGACCGTATGTTATGGCGGTCATAATGAAAATTTTGAAAACCTTGTTGCGAAATTCGCAGTAGCATAATAGAATATGAATAGAGGCAAAGGTCCCGCTCCTGACTCGGAGCGGGACTTTTTCGACTTATAGATAATTTCTTCCTATGAGTCAAAAACGGGGCAAAAACGCTCCGCGGGGATGAAGTTTATGCGGGCATACCGCTCGCGCACTTTAGAAAGGAGGGCTCCCATGCAGGAATTACATACGTCGGTGCGTAATCTGGTGGAATTCATTTTGCGCAGTGGCGACATTGACAACCGAAGCAGTCGTATGGTAATGGACGCGATGCTCGAAGGCGGCAAGATCCATCGTAAGATCCAGCGCAGCATGGGAGAAAACTACCAGGCGGAGGTGCCGCTTGCGTTAATTATCGAGGCCGAAGAGTATGTGCTTGTCATCGAGGGGCGTGCCGACGGTGTTGCATACGGAGAATTTCCGATTCATACGGGTTCCGATTCCACAGACAATGCTTTGCATGCCGAGCAGACATCACTTGAATTTGACTGCGAACCAATCGACAGAGAAGTGGATGAGCAACATTCAGACACGCCGGATGGGGCAACCGGAATACAAAACGTATCCGATGACGTGAAATCGTGTGACATCCTGGAGAATATGGTGTACATCGACGAGATCAAGGGTGTGTACCGCAATGTGGCGACGATGGAAGCGCCGGTGTATGTGCACAAGGCGCAGGCGATGTGCTATGCGTACATTTATGCATTGCAGAATCATCTGGACAAGATCGGAGTGCAGATGACGTACTGCAATCTTGACACGGAAGATGTGAAATATTTTCGGGATGTCTTTACGTGGGATGAGATTTCGGACTGGTTCGGTAAACTGATCGCCGAGTATCGCAAGTGGGCGGACTGGCAGATCATGTGGCGCAGAAAAAGGCAGACGAGCATTCAGAATCTGGAGTTTCCGTATCCGTACCGGGAGGGACAGCGGCAACTGGTCGGGGATGTGTACCGCACGATCCGCAGAGGCAAGAATCTCTTTATCCAGGCACCGACCGGAGTCGGGAAAACGATCTCCACGATTTTTCCGGCTGTCAAAGCGGTCGGGGAAGAACTGGTAGACCGCATTTTTTACCTGACGGCAAAGACGATTACGGCGACTGTTGCCAAGGAGACATTCGGATTATTAAGAGAACATGGATATCAGGCGAAGATCATCCAGCTGACAGCGAAAGAAAAATTATGTTTGTGCGGCAGAACAACAAAGATTATGGATGAAAATGAACAGATGACGTTTCTTGATCTTGTTGAGGAAACGGATGGAACGCCGGAGACAAGACAGAAGGATCGTGTTGAAGAGTTGCAGGAGGATTTATTTCCTGAGTTTCCACAGGTGAAGCTGGAATGTAATCCGCAGAACTGCCCGTATGCGCAGGGGCATTTCGACCGGGTGAACGATGCGGTGTTTGAATTACTGCAGGAATCGGATCTGTTCACGCGAGAGGAGATTCTTGCGCAGGCAAAGAAACACAGGGTGTGTCCGTTCGAGCTGAGCCTGGATGTGGCGACGTGGTGCGATGATATTTTGTGTGATTACAATTATGTGTTTGATCCGAATGTCTATCTGAAACGCTTTTTTCAGGATAGTCCGAAGGAGAAGTTTGTGTTTCTGGTGGACGAGGCGCACAATCTGGTGGAGCGCAGCAGGGAGATGTACAGCGCTTCTTTATATAAGGAAGATATTCTGGCGGTCAAGAAGATCATGAAGGCGCACAATCATGCGATCGCGCGGACTCTGGACAAATGCAACAAGGCAATGCTCGATTTCAAGCGGGAGTGCGAGAATTACTCTGTGTGCGAAAGTGTTGGTGTGCTGACGTTTCATCTGATGCGGCTTGTGTCCCAGTTTGAGGAATTTTTTGAGAAGCCGCGGGAATTTCCGGATAAGAAGACGGTGCTTGACTTCTATTTTGAATTGCGGAATTTCGTTAATATTTATGATCTGGTGGATGAAAATTATGTGATCTACAACGAACTGCAGGAGGATGGCCGTTTTATGATCAAGTTGTTCTGTGTGGATCCGTCGAAGAATCTGCAGAAATGCATCGACAAGTCGGTGTCGACGATCTTCTTTTCGGCAACGCTTCTGCCAATCAATTATTACAAAAGGCTTTTGTCCACAGAAGAAGATAATTATGCGATCTACGCACAGAGTACGTTTGACGAAAACCAAAGGCTGCTGGCATTCGGTCGTGATGTGAGCACGAAGTATACGCGGCGCGGCCCTGTGGAATATGAGAAGATTGCGCGGTATATCAGTACGGTGATACGCGGAAAAGCAGGAAATTATATGGTGTTCTTCCCATCGTACAAGATGATGCAGGATGTGTGTGATGTGTTCGCGCGTGCAGAACGACAAAGCGGTTCATGGGGGATGATCGATTTGCCGGGGGAGCAGTGTGAGAGTGAGAATCAGGAGAATGCTTTGACAATCCTCCTGCAACGGAGCAGCATGAATGAGGCGGAACGAGAGGAATTCCTGCAGGCTTTTGAATGGGAAGAGCAGGGAACATTGGTGGCGTTCTGTGTGATGGGCGGAATCTTCGGTGAGGGAATCGACCTCAAGAACGATCGCTTGATCGGTGCCATCATTGTCGGAACCGGACTTCCGCAGATCAGCAATGAGAGGGAAATCTTAAAGCAGTATTATGACCGACAGGGGTTGTCAGGCTTTGATTATGCATTCCGCTACCCGGGAATCAACAAGGTGCTGCAGGCGGCGGGGCGTGTGATCCGCACACAGGAGGACCGTGGAATCATTGTTTTACTGGATGAGCGGTTTCTGCAGAGTGATTACGATGCTCTCTACCCGAGAGAGTGGAAGAATCGGGTTGTCGGCAACGAAAAAATCATAGACGATGAGATTCGAAAATTCTGGACGGAAAACGGGATATAAGATAAGTATAAAAAGCCCCGGGAACTTGAAATGTGATAACAAGTGTCCGGGGACTGGTGTATTCGGATTATATTTGTGCCGATCCGGCATCCGGTAACAGTTTTAAGAATTCTTCTGCAGATGCGGATACAGGCAGTGTGGTGTTGGCGGAAACCACGATCTGTCGTGTCGGCATCTTTTCTTTTGTGTTGAGGATGACAAGGTCACTGTCATCGCGCGACAGGCAGAAATCCGGAATGAACGCGATACCGAGTCCGATGCGCGCCATATCGATCAACAGGTCATTACTGCTAAGCTCCACCTGCGGAAGCAGTTCGAGCTGATGCTGCAAAAACAGATTGTGCAGAAACTCACTCGTTGTGGAATTGCGGTCAAGCATCATGATAGGATATTCCTGCAGCTTCTCGAACGGAATCTCCTCCTGATCAAATTCAAAATAAGAAGGATTGGCGATAAACACATCCGAAAAATTGCAGACCGTCTTCTGAATATACGCGTGGTTCAGATGCGTGTTCGGAAAATTCGTCACGATCAGGTCAACCTTACGCTGATCGAGCAGATGCACGCACTCGATGGAAGTCGCGTTCGTAATCTTGATCGGCACGTTCGGGAACGCTTTGTGAAACTGCTTTAAATAAGGAAGCAGAAAATACCGGCAGATCGTATCACTCGCGCCGATATGCAGCTGACCGAGTCCAAGCGTACCGGAATCGAGGAGCTGGCTTTCTCCGCGGGAAATCAGATTCATCGCCGGTTCCACATGCTTGAGCAGCAATGCGCCGGCCGGTGTGAGCTGTACTTTCTTTGTGCTTCGGATAAAAAGCGATTGTCCAAGCTTCTTTTCAAGCGTCTTGATCGACTGGCTGACGGCGGATTGTGAGATAAAAAGCTTTTTACTTGCGTCCGAAAATGAAAGGGAGGTTGCAACATAGTAAAAAACCTTGTATAATTCATAGTTGATATCCATAGAAAACATCCTTTTCATAAGTGCTGTCGCTTTTATGCGACATTAAATTAGTATTGATACATTATATTATAAGATGTACTTATAAAGGATGCAATATAAAGATTCAAAAATGTGTTAATTATTTATCAAAATCTGACACAAAGAGGAGAAAATAATGAAAACAAGAAGTAAAATTGTGCGCATGTGTGCGGTGGTACTCGCGGCATTAATGCTTTTGACCGGTGTTGGCGTGCCGACCGAAACATACGCAGCGACAAGCAGTCGTCCGTATTATATCATGATCAACCGCAAACAGAACTGTGTTACGGTGTACAAACAGGATGATCAGGGAAAGTATACCATTCCGGTAAAGGCGATGGCATGCTCTGTCGGCGTCAACAATGCGACCCCGACCGGAACATTCACGATTTCAAACAAGTACCGCTGGCATACATTGATGGGCAATGTATACGGACAGTACTGCAGCCGAATCGTCGGCAGCATCCTGTTTCATTCCGTATATTACAGCGCTACCAATCCGAGCACTTTATCGTACAATTCGTATAATCGTCTCGGAAGTGCGGCTTCGCACGGATGCGTTCGTCTGAATGTTGCGGATTCAAAGTGGATCTATGACAACTGTCCATCCGGAACGAAGGTAAAGATCTATGACGGAAATGATCCGGGACCGCTCGGCAAGCCGACCCCGGTGCGGATCAACACAAGCAGCAGCTACAGGGGATGGGATCCGACCGATCCGGATTCGAGAAATCCATGGAGCAAGATGGGACCGACCATCAGCGGCGTGAAAAATATTACGGTTGAGCGCCTTGCCAAGAAGCCTGATCTGAAAAAAGGCATTACCGCAATGGATTACAAGGGAACTTCGTTGAAAGTCAAGCTGACCGGTAAGCTGAATATGAAGA
>CAKRKX010000115.1 GCA_934358675.1 uncultured Agathobacter sp.
GTGGATACACTTACCGCAACGGATACACTTGGAATCATCGATTACGGAAATTCCGTACTCATTGTATGTAATCGCATTTACCGGACATGCAAACTTACACGGTCTCTTCAAATGAGCGATTGCGTTGTAAGGACAGGCAGCTGCACACTTACCACACTCTTTACACTTCTGCGGATCAATGTGGGAACGGTGGCGTCCGGCCTCGATCGCACCGAACTTACAAGCATTGATACATGCCTTACCCATACAGTTCTGACAGTTCTCGGTTACTGTATAACTTGAAATCGGGCAGTCCTCACAGGCTGCGCTGATTACCTGAATCACATTTCCATCGTCTACCGGGCCCGGAGCCTTACCCTCGGCAAGACGGACACGTTGACGGATAATCTCTCTCTCCTTGTAAATACAGCAGCGGAACTGTGGTGTCGGTCCCGGAATCAGGCGGACCGCAATATGATCTCTCTCTGAATCAAGGTTGCCCTCAAACGCAAGTTTCGCAACTTCGCGCAATACACGGTGTTTGATTTTAATTACATTTTCGTCAGCGTACATATTCTCTCCTTTTTATTTCTTTTACTCGTTCGCATAAATCACTATTATTGTACATAAATTTTCAATAAAAAGCTATAGTTGTATCTAGCAAAATACAAGAAAACATGGATATTTCTTCGTTTTACACCCAAAAAGAATCCTCTCTTTATGCCGCAGCGGATACCCCCAATTCCGAGTGGAATGCTTACACATACTCCGGCACGCAGATTGGCGAAGTAATTTTGTTCTACTCCGGAAGTGCTTCGTCTCTGCTGGAGGCTTTCCCCGATTATGAATTTACTTTTCTGCTTTCCAACTACGCAATCGTACGTCTTCCGGCAGATGCGATCGATACACTTGCCGCCTTCCCGCAGGTCATTTACATCGAGCGCCCACATCGGCTTTTCTACGAGGTGCTTGCCGCAAAACGCGCCTCGTGTATTACATCCCTGCAATCATCATCCGATTCACGCTCCGCTCCTGCACCGGCTTCACCGCTCAACCAACCATCCGCGCAAACTCTGACCGGAAACGGCACGTTGCTTTGCGTCATCGACTCGGGCATCGATTACACACATCCGGACTTTCGCAACGCGGACGGCACAACAAGGATCGTTGCATTGTGGGATCAGACGATCTCGCCCGATCCCGAACGTGGCTTTTTCTCTCCGGGCGGCTATGCGCTCGGCACGCTTTTTACTGAAGAACAGATAAACGAAGCTCTGTCTGCGCCGGATGACGCTGCGCGTATGCAGATCTGCCCGAGCATCGATACGAGCGGACACGGTACGCATGTAACCGGGATTGCTGCAGGCAATGGGCGCGCCTCGGGCGGCATCAACCGCGGTGTCGCCTATGAGACAAAACTTCTGATCATAAAGCTCGGCACACCCGATCCGCTCGGATTTCCGTCCACTACGCAGCTGATGCAGGCAGTCGATTACGCCGCGCGTTACGCCAATGAGCGACAGATTCCGCTTGTCGTCAATCTCAGTTTTGGCAACACCTACGGCTCGCACAGCGGCTCTTCCTTATTAGAGACGTACCTCGATTCCGTGGCGGAGCTTTCCCGCATCAGTCTTGTGGTCGGAAGCGGCAACGAGGGGAGCAGCGCCGGACACACCGGCGGACATCTGCGCTCCGGCGAGACACGCGTGATCGAGTTTGCGATCGCCGATTATGAGCGCACGCTTTCCATTCAGATCTGGAAAAATTACTGGGATACAATGCAGCTGGGAATCCGCTCTCCCGGACATCCCTATACAATTTCCATTCCTTCCGTTCCGGGAAACCGGAGTTTTGTTACAGAAGGCACCACACTTTTGGTTTCCACCGGAGCTCCCTCCCCTTACAGTATTTATCCGGAGATCTATCTGGATTTTCTCCCGACGGAAACCTACCTGACTTCCGGCATCTGGTCGCTGACACTGATTGCAGAAGACATAAGGGACGGGATCTATGATCTGTGGATGCCCACATCCGCCGCGCGCGGACTCGACACCCGCTTTCTGACTCCGACACCGGAGATCACACTGACGATTCCCTCCACCGCGGCCCGCGTGATCACGGTCGGCGCGTATGACAGCCGAAGCAACACATATGCGCCTTTTTCCGGAAGAGGCTTCACATGGAATACGAATCAGGTCAAGCCGGATCTGGTCGCGCCGGGCGTGGATATCCTAAGCACCGCCACCGGAGGCGGATACGAAAGCCGCAGCGGCACTTCCATGGCAACGCCTTTTGTCTCTGGAAGCTGCTGCCTTCTGATGGAATGGGGTATCGTGCGCGGCAACGATCCGTATCTCTACGGTCAGAAGGTGAAAGCCTACCTGATCCGCGGTGCAAAACGCCTGCCTTTTATCACAGAATATCCCGATCCCCGCGTCGGCTGGGGCGCACTGTGTGTCGCGGATAGTATTCCTACTTAAGCACTTTGAATTTGATGTTTTTTCATATCGGTCGGAAAATGCAAAGACAAATTTCATCAAGGATTTTTGCAAAATATGTGTTATACTGAAATGTGCATGAAATAGAAACAAATACACGGAGAATACAAATGAAAAATTATAAACGCGGACTGGCAGCCGGAATCCCGATCGCTTTGGGCTATCTGTCAGTTTCTTTTACTTTTGGTATTATGGCGGTGTCGTACGGACTCTCCTGGTGGCAGGCGGTTCTTATTTCCATGACGACCGTCACTTCCGCCGGACAGTTTGCCGGCATCGGAACGATGATGCATCCCGGACAGTATATCCAGATGCTGATCTCGCAGATTACGATCAACATCCGCTACTCGTTTATGTCGATCTCGATCGGACAGAAAGCGGATTCCAAATTCAGTGGTATCTACCGTTGGCTGCTCGGCTTTATGATGACCGATGAGATCTTCGCCGTAGCCAGTCAGGAGGAATCCGTTACCCGAAGCTTTTTTGCAGGTCTTGCCACCCTTCCTTATGTCGGATGGGCCGTCGGCACACTGCTCGGTGCGATCCTCGGAAGCGTGCTGCCGGATCGCGTGATGAGCGCGTTAAGCCTTGCGATCTACGGAATGTTTACTGCGATCGTTGTGCCGGAAATGAAGAAATCCAAACCGGTCATCTTCGTTGTCGTCCTTGCGATCGTATTGAGCTGCTTATTCTACTACGTTCCGCTTCTGTCGAAGATTTCAAGCGGTATCACGATCACCGTTGTCGCTGTCGTATCCGCAGTCGTTGCAGCGATCCTGTTCCCTGCACCTGACGAAGAAGCAGAAGCATAGCTCCGGAGGTACTTAAGATGTCAAATACAGAATTTTTTATTTATTTACTGATACTGGCAGGATCAACCTACCTGATCCGTGTCATTCCGTTTATCGCCTTAAAAGAGAAGATCAATAACCGTTTCGTGCGCTCATTCCTCGCATACATTCCGTATGCGGTACTGACCGCAATGACGATCCCGGCGATCTTCTATGCAACAAACTGGTGGCTGAGCGCCGCCGCAGGGCTTGTCGTAGCCGTCTTCTTTGCACTGCGCGGCAAAAGCCTTACCGTTGTAGCGATCGCATCGTGCATCGCCGTCTATATCGTGGAATTTTTCCATTAATATGAAACGAAAAAGCAGATCCCATACATGTGGAATCTGCTTTTCTTATTCAACAAGACTATTTATAGCATCATCTTATTTTGTGAACCCCCATAAATTTTTAATCTGACTAGCTAATGTATCGTAATCCCACAATATTTTGCTCCGGCTCTTGCTGTTCGGATCATTTACCATGATCTTTCCGTCAACCTCCCTGACAAGTACGATAAAGTGCCCTGCAACCGTAAAGTTTCCCGGTCGCATACTGCATATGATCGGCTCGCCCGCATCGAGATGCTTCATGATCACATCGCGATCCAACGATAACTGCGTTCCGTGAATGCCGTAATGTTCACACCCCTCCGTCATGATCGACCAGGAGGTTCCGGTGCCTTTCTGGTAATACCCGGCATCTGCGGCATACGCGGCTACCGCATCCGGCGTTGCATCCGCATTACCGGTCAGTCCTACAATGACCATGGACAGACAGGTCGGCGCACAACCGGAGATTGCTACATTACTGCTGCCGTACGGTGCATAGCCCCAACGCTTGTCCCACTGGATCAAAAGCGGAACATCCTCTTTCTTCTCCGCAGCTGTCAGTCCTCCGTTTGCCACAGGTTCCGCATCAAGATACCCTTTCACAAAATCAAGCATCTCCTCATTGTTTGATAATGCGAGCATCAGACTTTCCGGATACTCATCATAATGATCGTAGATTTCTTTATAATCGCTGTCATTCTCTGCGAGTGCCCCGATCGCCTGACGCAGATCCTCCCCTTCACGGAGCACCGGTACCGCAACCGTTGTATCGCTCTCATCCACATAACCTTTCAGTGTACTTCCTGCCCAGGTCAGACTGCCGAGATTCAGCCTGGAAATCTGCTTTGCAAACACAAGAAGTCCCACCAGCACGATCGTCAGACATGCAAGCCGAAGCATGGCACGAATGCGCTTTCTCCTCCTGCGGATTCTTCGTCTCTGTTGTATCCTTCGCTTCTGTGCATATTCGTCCATTGTATTATTCCCTCTCTTCTCATGGTTTTGCCGAATTTCCTATATAGCAAAAATCGGCTTTGATACTATTACTGTACCAAAACCGATTCCAATTTGTTTTCACTTTCCATTACAATATCATTACGACTTTCTTAAGATTACGCGTTTGCAGTGCAAAATTTGCCTATTCTTCAGAAAATTGTAAGAAACGTTTCCCTGAAAAACGCGCAAAAAGACCCCTGCTTTCGCAGAGGTCCCGATTTCATAATTCAATTACTGCCCGCGTTCTGTCATCGCTCTGTGCAGCAGAATGCGAACACTTAAATATTCTCCGAGCATATGAATGAGTGCCGAATCCTCAATGTGCTTGCGCGGATTGATCACCTGAAGCATGCCGAGTGACTTCTTGCCGTCAAACAGGCGTGCCAGCATGACCGACCAGATTCTCTTGTCGGCAAAATGCGTATAAAGCTTCGGGTTCGACTCTCTGATACTCTTGAGATTATGCACAAAAATATCTTCCTTCTCTCCGAGAAGTTCTACGAAAGCCTCCGCCTGGCTCTTCTCAATTTCTCCTGCAATCAGCTTCGCCATCATATCCGCACTCTCTTTATGATATTCGGAAACGATACAGCTTTCATTTTCGTAACGCTCCACAACCGTAACCACGTCTGCATCATAAAACACACAAAGAGCCTGTTTTACGTGCATCATCGCATCCTCAAAAGACTCGATGCCAAAATAGTCCAAACATTCTTTCAGCTGCGTCAGGATAGCCCGCTCGTCTGCATCCTTCGCCATCTCAGATGGATTCTCGATCATGACTTCGGTTTCTTCGTCAGAGCCATTCTGCTCCATGTCATTGTAAAAAATAATCTGATTCTTACCGTGATGCTTGGCCGCATACACCGCCTGATCCGCTTCAAAGTACATATCTTTAAACGTAAGTGGGCGATCCGAATCCAATACCCCGACACCGATGGAAGCAGAATATTCCATATCAAAAATAATGGTCTTTAAATTATCCCGCAGCTTAGCAACGAATTCGTGCATCTGTTCAATGCTTCCAAGATTCCAGACAAACGCTGCAAACTCATCGCCGCCCAGTCGTCCTGCAAATCCACGTCCGCTGACAGCCTCATTCAGGATTGCACCGGTCTGGCTAAGAACAAGGTCTCCAACATTATGTCCCTGTGTATCATTGATCAACTTAAAATCATCAACATCCATCATCAGAAAAATCGCGTTCTCTTTTCCTTTTGCGAGTTCTTTTTCACATTTTTCCTCAAACGCTTTATGATTATACACATTCGTAAGTGCATCAATTTCCGCTCTGCGCCGAATCTTCTCGTTTGCCATTTTGTCCTTTTGAACCGACATCAGCCGGCCGACAATACGGACGATTTCACCTTTGTCATCTGTCAAACTGTTTAAATAAGCCCGATACCATTCATTCTGTGCTCCCTTGTCATGGTAACGCACATCCACAAGCTGGCTGCACGGCTCGGTAAGACAGACTTCCAGAGCATTGCGATAATTATCAATGTCCTCCGGATCAATAAAATACTTGCCGAATCCATCCCCTTTTATATAGTCAGGAACCTCATGCAAAGTTTCGAACTGACCATCCACGATGCAATAGATTTTAACCGTATCCTGATCCACATCATAATCTAAGATACGTTCCCGATTTTGTTCCGTAACGACTTTAAGCAGATAACACTTTTCGTTCATCTGCTC
>CAKRKX010000116.1 GCA_934358675.1 uncultured Agathobacter sp.
GATCATTTATGGCAGATAGCAAGAAAAAAGCGATCTTAATTGTAAGTTTCGGAACAACCTATCCGAATACGAGAAAAAAAAATATTTCCGAAATCCGGCACCTGGTTGAGAATGCGTATCCCGACTGGACGGTGATGGAGGCTTTTTCCAGCAGGATCGTGCGGGCGGCGATGAAGAAGAATGAGGGAATCGAGGCATTGAGTCCGCAGGAAGCGCTTGCACGGCTGAAGGAGCAGGGATATACGCACGTGGCGGTGCTTCCGACGCATGTGATTGATGGAATCGAAAATCATAATTTAAAGCAGGCGGTCGAGGAATGCCGGGCGGATTTTGTGCAGATCGAGGTGGCGGATGCGCTGCTTGGAAAGCCGCAGGATTATGTTGATGTGGCGCGCGCTTTGTGGGTGTCTGTCAAGGATGAGGTCGGTGATGCGCCGCTGATCTTCATGGGACACGGAACCGAGCATGTGGCGGACAGCAGCTATGCGATCATGGAAAACGCGTTGCGTGCATATGTGGATCATCCGATTTACATTGCGACGGTGGAAGGTCGGATCACGATCGAGGATGTGATCCGGCGGATGAAGGAAGAGTTGACAAGAACAGAACGCAGACAATATTGGACGGATGCTGCGAGTGAATCGGTTGGAAGTGAAGCGGCTACCCCAAAAAAGAGAATAGAGACTAAGCGTGTTGTTGTGACACCGTTCATGTTGGTTGCCGGAGATCATGCGAACAATGATATGGCAGGCGAGGAAGACTCTTTTTACAGCAAGTTAAAAGAAGCCGGATATGAGCCGGAGTGCATCATCCGGGGCATCGGAGAGTACCCGGCAGTACGCGATGTGTATCTGGCGCATCTGCGTGATATAATGGAACGTTTTCCTGATGAAGATGGAGAAAAAAGAGGAGTCCTGTATGGTATCGGTGTGGGACCGGGAGAGCCGGAACTTATGACCGTAAAGGCCTTGCAGACGATTCGAAACTGTGATGCGATCGTGCTCCCGGCGGTGTCGAAAGAAGAGTGTTACGCATACCGGATCGTACATGCGGTCTGTCCGGAAATCGAGGAAAAATCATTGATCTGCATGCCTTTTCCGATGATAAAGGATGTGCAGAAACTGGAACTGGCGCATGAGCGAAGTTATCAGGCGATTGAGGATTACCTGAAATGCGGCAAGCGTGTTGGCATGCTGACGATCGGCGATCCGAGTGTGTATTCGACGTATCTGTATATGCATCATCGTGCGGTGGAAGCGGGACAGAAAGCGATCATGATCAGTGGCGTGCCGTCTTTCTGTGCGGCGGCGGGCAGACTTGGCATTTCGCTCGGCGAAAAAAGCGAGGAAATCCATATCATTCCGGCTTCTTATGATGTGCACAAGGCGCTTGGTTACGGTGGAACCTGTATCTACATGAAGTCCGGAAAACGCCTTGCGGAGCTGCTGGCGGCACTTCGCGAGCAGGAGCGCGCGGGACGAGAGTTTCAGGCATATGGAGTTTCGAACTGTGGAATGGAGAATGAGCGCGTGTATGAAGGGCTTGCTGAACTGGAGTCGGCACAGGGGTATCTGACCACGGTAATCGTGAAGTGGAGATAAAATTATGGTAAAGAAAATTGTAAAAGGAAGACACATATTTGCAAGCAAGGCACAGCCTGCAACGGAGGCAGACCGACAGGCCGTGACGGATCTGCTGGATACGCTGAGAGCGAACCGGGAAATCTGTGTCGGCATGGCGGCAAACATGATCGGTGTCAATAAAGCAATCATTGTTGTGTCGGCAGGACCGTTTCAGTTTGCAATGGTCAATCCTGTGATCACAAAGAAATCCGGCGCGTATCAGACGGAGGAAAGCTGTTTGTCGTTAGACGGAGCAAGATCATGCACGCGGTATGAGAAGATTGAAGTGGATTATCTGGACCAGAATTTCAAGCCACAGCACGGAAAATATTCCGGCTGGACGGCACAGATCATTCAGCATGAGATCGATCACTGTAATGGGATTGTGATTTAGAGCACATAAGAAAGAAGGTATCGGAATGGAAATCAAAAGCATTTTGATCAAAGACACAACGCGGAATACACAAGCAACTCGGGTATGGTAAGGTAGGGAATGCGATGAGACCACCGGAGATCTGCGCGTTCAAGGACGGCGAGTGGCTCCGTGTAGCGGGCGAATTGATCGAGGACTACTGCAGAGAGGCAAGACAGTCGATGCTGGATGCCTATCCTTCGCTGCAGAAGATGTATTCCGCAGATGACGGAAATACCGAAGTATTCTATTTTAAGAATGCGACCGCAACATTTTCTTCGTTTACACATGAGCCGGAAGTTGTAAAATTCTAAGTCACAAAAGATACTTGACGGTTGCTTTGGAGAGTGAGTCTGACGTATAATGAAATAAAGTTATGGAGGATAGACTATGGGAATCACCGGCGTAGACAACAATTTCCAATTATATGGATATACGGATCAATTTCATACGGGAAAAAAAGGTGCGTCTGATGATGACATGAATGGAAAAATGCCAGGTGCGAACGCTGCCGATGGCAAAGCGGACGGAGCGCAAAAAGCTGATGGAACCGGTAAAGGCGCAGATTCTATCGATGATAAGGACGGCAAGAAAAAGGAATGTCAGACCTGCAAAAACCGTAAGTACATCGATGGTTCCGATGAGGCAAATGTATCCTTTAAGAATGCGGCACATGTTTCGCCGGAAGCTGCCGGGGCGGCGGTGCGCGCACATGAGGGACAGCATGTTACGAATGCGTACAGCAAAGCTTCGGAGAATGACGGCAAAGTTATATCGGCTTCGGTGCGCATCCATACATCCATCTGTCCGGAGTGTGGCCGTTCGTATGTGTCCGGTGGTGTGACAAACACCCAGATTAAGTATTATAACGAAGATAATCCATATCAACAGGATCTCAAGGCTGCCGATGGCATTAAAGCCAGAGGTGAGCGTGTGGATATGGGCGTGTAGACAAATGATTGCCTTCTGTTATGACCCGAAAGGGAGTTGTAACAGGAGGTATTTTTGTGTGTGGAAATTACTAAGCTACTTGCAAATATTGGGAAAGGAGAGTATCATAAAACAAAAGTTAGAAAAGACTAACACGATGACTTTGCATAGAATAGAATTAATGTTAAACAGGGGAGAAAAAGTATGACAAACGAAGAATACAAGGCATTGTCTATTAAAGAATTTACACAGGCGGCAGGACGATACGAGAGCAATCATGCCGGCATATATGAAATGTGTAAGAAGGATTATCCGGATATTTTGGAGGAACTGGAGAAAGAGGATTTTTCTGATTTGCTGGATGCGGGATGCGGACCGGCTCCGATGATTTCTCTTCTGTCAGAAAAATATCCGGATCGTCACTATACCGGACTGGATCTGACACCGGCGATGATCGAGCAGGCGAAGTCGAAACATATTCCGAATGCCGTCTTTGTTGTGGGTGACTGTGAGAATTTCCCATTCGAAGAAAACGCGTTTGATGCGATCATCTGCTCGAACAGTTTTCATCATTATCCGAATCCGCAGGCTTTTTTTGATAGCGTTAAGCGGTGCCTTCGTCCGGGTGGACGGCTCATTCTTCGCGATGTGACAAGTGAAAATAAGATTCTGCGGTGGTTCATGGATCACATCGAGCTTCCGCTCGCGAATCTGTGCGGTCACGGCGATGTCAGGGTTGTCACAAGGAAAACGGTTACGGAGTGCTGCAGGAAAGCTGGATTGAACGTGGAAAAATTCGAGCTGCGCAAGGGCATGCGTATGCATTGTGTTGTAAGGAAGGCATGAAAGAACAATCTGATGGTTGACGGGAAGGTGAAGTGATCGATATGAAAGAGAAAGTAAAAGTAACCGGTGTGCCGGAGACGATGATACAGACTTTGTATGCAAGGGCAAAAGAGACCGGAAAACCGGATGCAAAAATCAAGGACGAGATGGCGGTAGAAATCGTGGCGCAACTGGATTATGATTTTTCCAAGGCGGATGCGGATAAGACGATGTCATCCGGTGTGATCGCCAGAACGATTGTGCTGGATCGGATGGTGGGAGAATATCTGGATCATCACCCGAATTCGATTGTCGTAAACATTGCGTGCGGCATGGACACAAGATGCTACCGTATGCAAGGAAAATATGTAAGATGGTACAACGTGGATCTGCCGGAAACGATGGAGATCCGAAGACGTTTTCTTACAGAGAACGGACCGGTGTATCAGATCGCAAAATCCGCAATGGATGCCTCGTATATTGAAGACATCGAGTATCATGGAGAGAATGTGCTCATCGTGATCGAGGGACTTTCCATGTATCTGCGCGAGAACGACATCAAACAGATTTTTGCGATCATTGAAAATGCTTTCCCGAAGGCTACGGTGATGATCGAGACAATGTCGCCGTTTGTTGTGCGCCATGTCAAGGAAAAATCCATTGAGGGCAGCAACGCCAAGTTCAGTTGGGGCGTCAAGAATGGCAAAGAACTGCAGCAGGTCATCCCTTCTTTTACCTGTCAAAAAGAAGTCAGCCTGGTAGAGGGCATGAAAGTGCTGATGCCAATCTATCATGTATTGGGCAAGATCCCGGCGGTTCGGAATATCTCAAATAAAATTATCGTTATGGAAAAGTGAAAAGGTAAGTGAGGGTGTAAGGTCGAGCGAGAGTTCGGCCTTATTTTTGTGCGATGAAACGAGCCAAGGTCCGTGCTTGCACGAGACTTTGGCGACTGTCGCGACAAATATGAGAAGTTCATAAAGAGTGCGGCTCATAGCTGTGTGGAGGGGCCGGGGGAGCAGGTTTTGGACTAACCGTCCAATGACAGGGGGATTGACAGCGGTTGGAATAAAGATGGAAGGTTTATTGAAGTCACAGATAGGATAAGGTTGATTGAGAGGAGAAGGAACATATGTTATCTTTAGTAGTTAATGTATAGTAAGTTAAATAATAAATATATCCTAATAAACTCAGTAAATATAAGGGTTTGTTAGGATATATCATTGTAAAGTATGTGTACCCTAATAATTGAATATTAAATAATTATTAAACAGTAGAACAACTGTTGAACATATGTTCTGTTCATGCTAAAATATAAAGTAATAAGAGATATTTTAACATTATAGACATATCGTAAATGTATTGGAGGTATTTGATACATGGAACTACATGTTATTGAACGTGAAGGAAGGGAGACAGTTGTTCTACTGGATAATGAGATGAGAATTGTAAAGCCAGTATACGACTATCTGAAATTTCAAAGACAAAAGGATAAGGCTCTCAATACCTTAAAGGCAAGTGGTAGCGATTTACGAACCTATTGGGAGTTTCTTGAGACAAATGGATATGAGTATGACAAGGTTACACCTAAGATGATTGCTGAGTTTATAGACTATCTCAGAGCATCAGATGATGATGTGATAGCACTGAATAAAGAAAGCAAGAGAACGAATAAAACAATCAACCGTATTTTAAGTACAATTCATATGTTTTATCAGTTTGAAGCAGATATGCAGGAAATAGACAATCCTATCTTGATGCATGATGTAAACAGACCATTCAATGCGTTCAAGGGCATCTTGGAACACGCAAAGTCCGATAACAAAACAAAGCAGTCTATCTTTAAGGTAAAGGAAAGTGACTACAAGGTAAGGCTTGTTACTGACGATGAAATGGAACTGTTTCTAAGTCGTTTAGACAAGCGTAGGGACATCCTTTTATACAAGATGCTTTATCTTACAGGTGCAAGAATACAAGAGGTTTTAGACCTTGAAATAGACTCCGTACCGTTACCGGATATGTCACAGTTAGTAGGTTGCTTTCAGCAGATAAAGTCAAAAGGTAAGACTAGGGATTTGTATGTACCTATGTCACTTATTAAGGAAATTGATGATTTTATCATGGAAGAAAGAAACCTTATTGATACAGACCATAGTTACATCTTCGTATCAGAACAGAAAAGACAGCTTGGTAAACAACTTACCTATCGTGCAGCTTATGACAAACTTAAAAAGGTGCAGGAAGAAATCGGAGTTGATTTTAACTTCCACGATTTAAGACATACCTTCTGTTCAAACCTTGTACAGTCTGGAATGGATGTAAGTGTTGTAAGAATGATTATGGGACATGAGCATCTATCTACTACGCAGAAGTACACACATCTCTCTAATCCATACATTGAGGACAGTCTTTCAAGGTATTGGAATCAGAGTACATTGATTGGAGGTGGCTCTGATGGCAAGTAGACCAG
>CAKRKX010000117.1 GCA_934358675.1 uncultured Agathobacter sp.
TCGGACGAAAAGACGGTCTGCTTGCCCTGGAAGAAGCTGCAAATGGTTTGGAAGATGAATTTCTGAAGAAAGGAATCCTTCTTGTTGTGGACGGTACGGATCCGGAACTGGTCCGTGCAATTCTTGAGACGGATCTGATGTGTCTGGAGGACCGGCATAAGAGTGTGACATCCGTCTGGGAAAAATGGGCAGAGATGGGACCTGCCTGGGGTATGATCGGTACGCTGATCGGACTGATCAACATGCTGCAGAAACTGGATGATCCTTCCGCAATCGGACCGCAGATGTCGGTTGCCCTCGTGACGACACTTTACGGTTCATTGATCGCAAACTGGCTATGTGCGCCGGTTGTCGGAAAATTGAATGCGAATAATAGTATGGAAGTGGTAAACAGACAGATTACCATAGAGGGACTTCTGTCGATTCAGGCAGGAGAAAACCCGCGTGTGATCGAGGAGAAATTGAAGTCATTCCTTTCTCCTTCAAATAGAGGCCAAATTGGCGGTGACAATGCCGGAGGTGAGGAATAGTGCCTAAGAAGAGACCAGAAGATCCGCCGAAGGGGTCGCCGGCGTGGATGTCAACATTCTCCGATCTGATGAACCTTCTGTTGTGTTTCTTCGTATTGTTGTTTTCGATGTCTACGGTAGATGCGGATAAATTTCAGCAGGTGATCGCTTCGCTACAGAGCAGTATGAGCATTCTTCCGGCAGGCGGTGCCAGCATCGGAGATGGAGAGATGATCTCTGCAGGCGTCAGACAATTGGAATTTTTAGATTCGTATTATAATGAGATCGCAAATTCAGCAGCGGAAGACAGTGACAATCAGACAGACGGCAAGGAAAATGTTCAGGAAGAATATGAAAAGCAGGGGCTTGCCGAGTCGGAAAAGATGGCAGAAGAAATACAGAATGCACTCGATGCTTCAGAGCTTGGATCCAAGGTGGATGTGGACTTTAATGCAGAATATGTACAGCTTAATTTAAATGGAGCAATTTTATTTGATTCCGGCCGGGCGGATCTGGTAAGCGGAGCGATTCCGATCGTGGACAAGATTGGAAAAGTCTTAGAAAAATATGATGCGAATGTGATTGAAATCGAAGGTCATACTGATAATGTTCCGATACGCACCAATGGAAGGTATGAGAGTAACGAAATTCTTTCGGTATATCGTGCTTTGGCCGTGGCGCAGAGGCTGCGTGATCATACTAAACTTGATCCGAAGTATATCAAGTTCGCCGGGCGCGGGGACTATGTCCCGATAGCGGATAACAGCACTCCGGAGGGGCGTGCGCGGAATCGTCGAGTGGAGATAAAAGTGTATAATTCTTATAATTCGAAAGTGAATTAGGAGGAAAAGGTTGGCGTTATGAAGAAAAATTTGATTTCAGTACTGATACTTGCTTTGGTGTTTGCAAATTTTGTTTTGACAGCAATCCTGATGTTCAGCGTGCTGCCGGAGACAAAGAAAGCGAATACATTGATTGAAAAAGTGTGTTCGGCGATTGATCTGGACTTAAACAGCGGAGCCGCAAGCGGAGTTTCGAATGTACCGATTGACCAGCAGGATATCTATAAGGTAAATGCAGGTGAAAAGATTACCACAAATCTTGCAAAAAGTTCTGATGGAAAGAATCATTATGCAGTGCTTAAGGTTTCGCTTGTGCTAAACAAAAAGAGTGATAATTATGCAACTTACAATCAGGAGTTCTTTACAAGTCAGGATGAAACGATCAAAAACGATATCATTCAGGTGATCGGAAATTATACAGTGGATGAGTTTGAGTCAAATAAAGAGGAAGTTAAGAGTGAGATCCTTTCGGATATGCAGGAATTGTTTGGAGCGGATCTTGTTGTAGGTGTTAACTTCTCTGAATCGACATCTGAGTAAATAGTAAGACGAATCGAGGCGATACACCCTGTGGGGTATCGCCCAAATTGCGATGCACGGAACAGGTGTTGCGCGGGTAACAGGTGGTGAAGACAGATGGGTGACGTATTATCTCAGAATGAGATAGACAGTTTGCTGGCGGCGTTAAGCACCGGTGAACTTGATGTAGAAGAAATTAAAGATAGTAATGAAAAACAGGTTAAAGAGTACGATTTTGCCCGTCCTTCTAAATTTTCCAAGGAGCATCTTCGTACCTTGGAGATTATTTTTGAACATTATGGAAGACTTCTTTCCACGAATCTTCCGGTTTATTTGCGCAAGAATGTACAGGTTGAAGTCATGAATTCAGAGGCGGTAACCTATTCGGAGTTTTCGAACGCTCTGTCGAATCCGGTATTGCTTGGAATTGTTAATTTTGCGCCGCTTCAGGGAAATATTATCATTGAGATGGCTTCGACATTGGGATATACTATTGTGGATCGAATGTTGGGCGGGCGCGGAGATCCGATGGACAAGGTGAGGGAGTTCTCGGAAATCGAACTCCTTATCATCGAGAGGATTATGATCGTATGTGTGAATCTGCTCAGGGAACCGTGGGAGAATGTTGTTGACATTCATCCAAGACTGGAACGGATTGAGACAAATTCACAGTACGCGCAGATTATATCGCCGAGTGAGATGATTGCGATTGTTACAATCAATATGAAAATTGGTGATGTTGAAGGTTTGATGAATATCTGTCTTCCATATATTACACTGGAAGATGTGATTGATAAATTGAATACCAAATACTGGTATTCCAATATGCAGGCCCAGGACAATAACAGTTATGCCGATGCGATCGAGTCTTTGATCCAAAGAGCAGAGGTACCGGTGAAAGCAGTGCTTGGAAACAGCGCAATTTCAGTGAATGATTTTGCAATGCTGCAACCGGGAGACATTATTAAACTTGACCGAAACGTTGATGATGAGTTAGACGTCTACGTTGGAAATATTCGAAAATTTACTGCATTACCCGGTTCATCGGGTGATAATTATGCAGTTAGGGTCACTTCGGTGATCAGAGAGGAGCAATAAACGTATGGATGGAATTTTATCGCAGGAAGAAATTAACGCACTGCTGAGCAATCCCGGAGGAGTCGGGAGTACGCCGGCAGAAGCGGAACTTTCAGAAGCTGAGATTGATGCGATCGGAGAGATTGCCAATATCAGTATGGGGACTGCTGCGACAACGTTGTTTTCTCTCGTTAACCGTAAGGTAGAGATTTCAACTCCGGTTGTTTCGTATGCAACCTGGGATGACATTGTGACAAAGTACGAGAGACCGTGTGTGTTTATCCGAATTGCATATACCGTCGGTTTAGACGGAAGCAATATTCTTGTGCTGAAAGAAAACGATGTCAAGATCATCACGGATCTTATGATGGGTGGTGACGGTACCAATACAGAAGGAGAACTCGGAGAACTACATCTGAGTGCGATCAGTGAAGCAATGAATCAGATGATGGGATCATCCGCAACATCCTTATCATCAATGCTGAACAAAAAGATTGATATCAGCCCGCCGAAAGCAGACCTGATCGATCTGGCAGGTGAAATCGATGAGAGCGAAATTGATGAATTTCTTTCCGGAAAATTTGTTAAAATTTCGTTCCGCATGGAAATCGGAGATCTTGTCGATAGTGAAATCATGCAGCTTTATCCGATTTCATTTGCAAAAGAAATGTGCGCCGGTGTGACACATAATATGGAGATGGATAGCAACAGCATGAAAGAAGCACCGGCACCGGCTCCTGCACCGCAGCCACAGCCGCAGGCGGCACCTCAAATGAATGCGCAGCCACAGATGAATGCGCAGCCACAGATGAATGCGCAGCCGCAGATGAATATGCAGGCGCAGATGAATCCTGCAATGGGTCAGCCAATGATGGGTCAGCCGATGATGGGGCAACCAATGATGAATCAGCCGGTCAATGTACAGCCGGCGCAGTTTACTGCCTTTTCCGGTGGCAATTTCGGAACCTATCAGCCGGAGAATATTGACCTGATCATGGATGTACCTCTGGAGGTTACGGTTGAACTTGGACGAACCAAGAAGTCGATCTCCGATATTCTTGATTTCGGACCGGGCAAGATCATTGAGTTGAACAAGATCGCCGGGGAGCCGATCGATGTGCTTGTTAACGGAAAGTATGTTGCGAAGGGAGAAGTTGTGGTCATTGAAGAGAGTTTCGGTGTACGTATTACGGAAATCGTAAATTCTTCGAAGCCGCCACAGGCATAGAAGGTCTATGACAATATTATTATCGAGTTCTTTGCACAGTCTGATACAGCTGATCGGTGCGCTGCTCATTTTTGCTTTTGTACTGGGAATTACATATCTGACGACCCGTTGGATGGGAGGTTTCCAGAAAAGCCGCAGCAATAATAAGAATCTGCATGTGATCGAGACGATCAGCGTGGGAAATAACAAATATATCAGCATCGTTGAAGCGGGAACGGTATATTTGGTTGTATCGGTCGGCAAAGATGAAGTGCATCTCCTTACAGAACTTACGAGGGAACAGCTTAAGGATTTCTCGTTTGAACATCAGGGAGAAAAAGAAACACAGGAATCCTTTGCAGAGATTCTTGGTAAATTAAAAGATAAATTACCAAAGAAACAGGACTAATATGAGTAGAGGCAAAAAGATATACTGCATGACAAGCTTTGTGTTTGCCTGTGCGGTTTTGGTACTTACAATTGCATTATGTATGCTGCGTCCGGCAAACGCTTATGCGGCATCGACGAGCCAGTCGACGACCGGAAGCACAGAGGTGGCAAACCATAATGATCAGACGGACGGTCTTTCCATTACCTATAATAATGAGAACGGATCGCTCTCCACACCGGTGAGGATGCTTTTGATCCTGACGGTTTTATCACTTGCTCCGTCCATTCTGATCATGATGACTTCTTTTACCAGAATCATTATCGTACTTCATTTTGTGCGTACGGCGATCGGAACGCAGACGGCACCGCCGAACCAGATATTGATCGGTCTGGCGCTTTTTCTCACATTTTTTATTATGTGGCCGACATTCCAGCAGATCAACACGGATGCGATCCAGCCGCTTGACAGAGGTGAGATTACACAGACGGAGTTTTTGGAGAAAGCTGAGGCGCCGATCCGTGAATTCATGATCAAGGATGCGAAGATTCAGATCCGCGATATCAATCTGTTTACGGAGATATCGGGGGAGACTTATGAGGATGAGGAACAGTTGTCGGATGTGCCGTTTACGACACTGGTTCCGGCGTTTATTTTGAGCGAGCTGCGTAAGGCATTTATCATGGGATTTTTGATTTATATCCCGTTTATTGTAATTGATATGGTTGTATCGTCCGTACTTATGTCCATGGGTATGATGATGCTTCCACCGACGACGATTTCCCTTCCGTTCAAGATTTTACTTTTTATTCTTGCGGATGGATGGAACCTTGTTATCGGTTCTCTGGTTCAGACGTTTTATTAGGAGGTGTCGGGATGATTTCAGAGAGTGCAGTACTTGACATTGCAAGAGATGCCATCTATACGATCATCATTACATCAGCGCCGCTTCTTTTAGTGTCGTTGATCATTGGTCTGATCGTCAGTATTTTTCAGACGGTTACATCCATTCAGGAGCAGACACTTACGTTTGTGCCGAAGATTCTCGGCGTGTTTGCGACAATGCTGATCTTTGGATCGTGGATGCTTAACAATATGTCAAGCTTTATTGAACGTTTATGGTCTAACTTTAGTTATTACCTGAGTCTGGGATAGGTTTCATGGTTAACTTTACATTTACTCTGGAAAATTTTGAATATTTTTTATTGATTTTGGTGCGAATATCCTGTTTTGTATATATTGCGCCGTTGTTCGGGCAGACAGGTATTCCAAATCAGGTGAAGATCGGGTTAGCGTTTTTCACTTCGATCCTTTTATATAGTGTGGTCGCAAGACCGGAGTTTACGTATGAGAGCGTTGTCGGTTATGCGGTCGTTGTGTTAAAAGAAGGAATTACAGGACTGCTCATTGGTTTCGCTGCAAATATCTGTAATTCTATTGTTTTGTTTGCGGGTAGCGTGATCGATATGGATATCGGATTGTCGATGGCGGCGGAATTTAATCAGGATATGGGAACGGAAGTAACACTGACCGGTAATTTCTATTATTATCTGATCATGATCCTTATGATCGTTTCCAATCTTCATACGTATCTGCTGCAGGCAATCGCAGATTCTTTTTCGGTGATACCGATCGCAGGACAGATCTTCAACTGGGATCATCTGTTGAATTCAATCGCACGCTACATGGG
>CAKRKX010000118.1 GCA_934358675.1 uncultured Agathobacter sp.
GTTGCGATCAATACTGCAGTCGGATTCATTCCTGCTGCGCCCAGCATGTTCGGGTTAACGGCCAGGATGTACGCCATTGTCATGAATGTCGTAATACCGGCGATCACTTCCGTTCTCACGCTGGTGTTGTTCTCTTTGAGTTTGAACATTTTTTCTAACATTGTTCCCTCCATTTAATAAATTAATTTTTTTATGTATAAACCCGAGGGACGCTACGCGACTCATCCCCCGGGCAGATACCGTATCTTACTTGCTCTCCTCTTCGGTCTTAACTTCCTCGCGGATTGCTTTTGTATCAATTTCCTCACAGATCTGGGCAATAAACTCGTCAAGCGGCTTCACGCCCTCGTCCCCTGCGAAGCGGCTTCTTACGGAAACCGTTCCGTCAGCTTCTTCCTGCTGTCCGACAACAAGCATGTATGGAAGCTTATCCAGTCTTGCCTCACGGATCTTGTAACCGATCTTCTCGGCACGGCTGTCAACGGTTACGTCAACACGCTTCTTCTTGAGCTCGGCTGCAACCTTGTTTGCGTAATCCATATACTTCTCGGAGATCGGAAGCACACGAACCTGCTCCGGGCAAAGCCATGTCGGGAATTTTCCGGCATAATGCTCAATCAACCATGCCAGTGTACGCTCGTAACATCCCATGGATGTACGATGGATGATCCAAGGCAGAACCTTCTCACCCTTCTCATCAATATAGTACATGCCAAACTTCTCCGCACTTGCGCAGTCAAGCTGGATCGTAACCATCGTATCTTCCTTGCCGTATACATTCTTTGCCTGAATGTCAATCTTCGGACCGTAGAATGCAGCCTCTCCGTCAGCCTCAGTGAACGGAATATGATTCTCGTTCATAACGTCGCGCAGATACTGCTGCGTACTGTTCCAGTACTCGTCATCGCCAAGGTACTTCTCTTTATTGTTCGGATCCCACTTGGACAGACGGTAAGTAACATCGCCGTCGATGCCGAGTGTCTTCATAACATAGTGGCACAGCTCGGTACATCTTGTCAGCTCTTCCTCAGCCTGATCCGGGCGCAGAATGATGTGTGCCTCTGTAATCGTAAACTGTCTTACACGGGTAAGTCCATGCATCTCACCGGAATCCTCGTTACGGAACAGAGTGGATGTCTCTGACATACGATACGGAAGATCTCTGTAAGAATGCTGCTCATTCATATATACATAATACTGGAACGGACAAGTCATCGGACGCAGGGCCATTGTCTCCTTGTCATCGGAATCCTTATTTAAGATGAACATTCCGTCCATGTAATGATCCCAGTGTCCGGAAATCTTGTAGAGATCAGCCTTCGCCATCAGTGGTGTACGTGTTCTCACATAACCCCACTCGTTATCCTCCAGATCCTCGATCCAGCGCTGCAGCTTCATGATCATCTTGGTTCCCTTTGGTGTAAAAAGCGGAAGTCCCTGACCGATGACGTCAACGGTTGTAAATAATCCCATCTCACGTCCGAGTCTGTTATGATCGCGTAACTTTGCATCTTCAAGCTTTGCAAGATGCTCCTTCAGTTCGTCCTTCTTATTGAATGCGGTACCGTAGATACGGTGCAGGCGCGCCTTATTGGAATCGCCTCTCCAGTACGCCATAGAAGAAGAAAGCAGCTTGTAGGCCTTCACTCCCTTGGTGCTCATAAGATGCGGTCCTGCACACAGATCCACAAAGCCACCCTGATCATAGAAAGAGATCTCAGAATCTTCCGGAAGATCCTCAATGAGCTCTACCTTGTAAGGCTCACCCTTCTCCTCCATGAACTTGATTGCATCATTTCTTGAGAGTGTATATCTTGTAATTTCATGACCTTCCTTGATGATCTTCTTCATCTCTGCCTCTAAATTGTCAAGATCCTCTCTTGAGAATGGCTCTGAATCGAAATCATAGTAGAATCCATCATCGATCGCCGGTCCAATTGCCAGCTTTGCATTTGGGAAAAGGCGTTTTACTGCCTCTGCTAAAATATGTGATGCCGTATGACGGATGACGCGCAGACCTTCCGGATCGCTTGCGGTCACAATGTTAAGCTCGCAATCATCGCTGATTTCTGTACGCAGATCAACGATCTCTCCGTTTACCTCTCCTGCACATGCCACACGTGCTAAACCTTCGCTAATGTCGGAAGCGATCTCATAAACCGTTTTGGCTTCCTGATACTCTTTGACTGATCCATCTTTTAATGTGATCTTCATAATGATTATCCTCCTTATCAAACAATCTTGGCACATCAGTCTTGTGCCTGTACTTTATCGTCCTATCCGAGGATTACGAAATTGTGTAAAATAGAAATCCCCGGTATCAGACGATCCTGATACCGGGGACGATAAATTATCGCGGTTCCACCCCAGTTACCACACATTCTGTCACCAAGCTTCGCTTATGGTGATACATCAAAGATGTACCACAGTTGATGACCTACGCGTGCATCAGCACGCTTCCACAAACTATGTGATCACTTCATTCGATGATAACGGAATCACCGGACCGGATTGGGGTCACTCAGAGTTGGTCTTCCATAAACTTCCCATACGGATGCTTGCACCACATTGCTTCCGCAATGGCATCGTTCTCTGCTATGCTTCGTTTATGTACTCTTCTCTTCAACGTTTTACTTTATGTTTTAACATAACTTATTATAGGCTTGATTTTCAGAAAATCAAGAGCTTTTTAAAAAATTATCTGCCGCAGCAATATTTGTACTTCTTACCGCTTCCGCAAGGACAAGGATCGTTACGTCCGACCTTCTTGCCGACGATAACGGTACCGGACTTCTTCTGCTCAAGATAAAGCTTGTGCTTTGTCTCTGCATCGAAGATCTCGTCCCACATCGGAAGATTGTAAAGCCAGTCAGCCTTCGCATCAACCATGTTCTTATAAAGCTTTACTTTATCGAAAGCAAGGCTTACCTTGGTGTCCTCTTCCATTGTATCGATCGGATTCGGCTCAACAAGACTCTCGTTGATTCCGTCTAAGAATCCTGCCATCTCAAGTACAGACAGTCCGTATTTATCAGCCAGTTCCTTAACCGTTCCCTCTACTACTTCATCCGGGTTCGTCAGAAGCTTCTCATAGACACCCTTCTCTAAAAGGAAATATCTCTGCCAGAATCTCTGTAACTCCCCCTGGTTTGCTTTCTCATTATAGGCAATCTTCTGCCACTCCTGCAATATAGCCATCTTTATACCACCTTTATCAATAAAGAATTCATGGATAATTCACATGTAAAGCCATTATACCAAAACACGCGGCATTTTCCAAGTCTTTTCTTTTTTTGCCGCTTTTTCAGTTATACTGAGCACACATCTTTCGCTCATGAAAACGTTTCGGCACTGTAGCGCAGAACAAGTGCAGAATATTCCGGCATCGTAACCGTAATGCAACCATCCTCTGTGACCGGAATCTCAACTTGTTCGGTCGAATAGCCGCTTGCATCCGTCTGCATAAGACGAGTCAGGATTACCGGCTTACCGGCTTTCTCCGTTCTGCTTTCTGCTGACGCATTCTGTGTCGGCACTCCGGCTTCCCATACGGACACCGTCTTCGTTCGTTCCTGTGCACTGTTGTTGATCAAAACGATTGTCTGACTTGCATCGTTAAATCTTGCATATGCAAGAAAGTTCTCATCCTGTGCCAGATTTATGAGCGAGCCTGTTCGAAGTTCCTCACATGATTTGTGAATTGCGATCATATCTTTATGAAAAGCAAGAAGTTCCTTATCCTCGCTTCCCCACGGATAAGTTCTGCGGTTGTCCGGATCGGTAAATCCACAGACACCGGCCTCATCGCCATAATAGAGCGTCGGCGCACCTGGCCACGTCATCAGCATCACGACCGCTTCCCTGAACACCTCCGGATGATTCCCCTCATCCGCCGCTTTGGAACCAAGCGTATCGATTCGTCCCGCCTTATGACTCGTTCTCGTCATAAAACGCGAATGATCATGGTTGGACAGCTGGTTCATCGCAACCAAACGGCTGGGCATCGCAAAGTTCGCACCATTCTTGTTCATTGCGTTCCAGAAACTGTCGGCATCGCCGACAAGCTCCGGCTTGTACTCATCACTGTGCTTCTCCATACCGGTCAAAAACCAGGTCACCGGTTCCATAAAAGCATCATAGTTCATAACCGAATCCCATTCATCGCCACCAAGCCACGGTCTGGTATCCCCATAATGTTCCGCCAGGATAACCGCGTTCGGATTTGCTGTCTTGACCGTCTTTCGGAATTCTTTCCAGAAATGATGATTAAATTCCGGCGTAAAGCCCAGATCCGCAGCCACATCCAGACGCCATCCGTCCGCATTATAAGGTTCCGAAACCCATTTTGCCGCAATACGCATCACATAATCAAACAGTTCCTGCGACTCTTCGTAATTCAGTTTCGGCAAAGTCTCATACCCCCACCAGCTCTCATAATCACTGTTGTATGGCCACTCTCCCTTCTTCCCGAACTTGAAAAAGTTTCGATACGGGCTTTGTTCCGACACATAAGCGCCTTTTTCATACCCATCCGCATGCTCGTAGATGCGTTCTCTGTCCATCCATTTATTAAAAGAGCCGCAATGGTTAAAGACTCCGTCGAGAATCACCTTGATGCCGCGCCTGTGCGCTTCTTTCACCACTTCCGCAAACAATTCATTGGAAGCCTCAAGATTTGCCTTATTGGTTACCCTGTCAATATAGCGGGTTGACAACCGGTTCTCCGTCTGTCCCTCCGGCAGAAGTTCCCCCTCGTCCGATACGATTTTCCCAAAATGAGGATCAATGTAATCATAATCCTGTATATCATATTTATGGTTGGACGGCGAGACAAAAAGCGGATTAAAATAGATGACCTCAATGCCAAGATCCTGCAGATAGTCCATCTTATCAAGCACGCCCTGCAGATCCCCGCCATAAAAGTTCGCCACATCGACGTCCTCCGGATAACGGTTCCAGTCCTCTACATGCGCCACACGGCGGTCCGCATATTGATACTCGCCGCTTAAGACATCATTCGACGGATCTCCGTTACAGAAACGATCCACATAGATCTGATACATGACCACGCCTTTGGCCCAGTCCGGTGTCTCAAAACCCGGAATCAGGATAAATTCATAGTGTAAATCCCTCTTTTCACGCAGCGAGCCCCGCATATCATAATATCCGCGGATGCCGTCTGCCTCCACTTCAAAACAATAGGTAAACTTCTCTGTCCCAAGCGCTATCTGGACCGCATAGTAATCAAAGCAGCCCACGCTCTTCTCCTTTGTCATCGGATACCGCGTATCTTTACTTCGCAGGCTGACACACTTGATCGCATCTTTCGCCGACCGGAAGCGGATCGTCACAGTGTCATTTATCTTCGGCTCCGCCGGAGATACAAATTCTTCGGTCGTGTCACTGAACAACGCCTTCTTTTTGAAATCGCTTGTTATTTGCATCGTTATTCCTCTCTTCCATCACGAAAACGTCAGCCTCGCACGATGATTCGCGCAGGACTGACGTCTGTTATTTAACTTCCCATATCTATTTTATCGGATAGAAACCGGATGTGCAAGATTATAAAATATCAATGTACTCCCCTGCCAAAGCCTTATTCATGCTGCGGACAGCACAGAACTTACCACACATACTGCAGGTATCGCTGTGGTCATCCTCCGGACTTCTGCTGTCACGGATCGCCTTGGCTGTCTCCGGATCAATGGCGCATTCAAACTGTGCGTCCCAGTCAAGCACGCGTCTGGCATCACCCATACGGTCGTCGATATCTCTCGCTCCCGGAATTCCCTTGGCAATATCCGCTGCATGAGCCGCGATCTTAGAGGCAACAATTCCCTGCTTTACATCTTCGACGTTCGGAAGAGCCAGATGCTCTGCCGGTGTCACGTAGCAAAGGAATGCCGCACCGTTCATCGCTGCCACCGCGCCACCGATGGCTGCCGTAATATGGTCATATCCCGGTGCGATATCCGTAACAAGAGGTCCCAACACATAGAAAGGCGCTCCCATGCAGATGCTCTGCTGCACTTTCATGTTTGCAGCGACCTGATCAAGCGGCACATGTCCCGGTCCCTCGACCATGACCTGTACATTATGATCCCATGCACGCTTTGTCAGCTCGCCAAGGCGCACCAGCTCCTCGATCTGGCACACATCCGTTGCATCCGCAAGACATCCCGGTCGGCATGCATCGCCAAGCGAGATCGTCACAT
>CAKRKX010000119.1 GCA_934358675.1 uncultured Agathobacter sp.
TTGATCGTCTTTAGAAATGTCGATTTACCGCAACCGGATGGACCGATCAGGGCGGTCACGCTTTTTTCCCGGATATCCATATTGATATCCTTGAGCGCGTGATTCTCGCCGTAATACAGATTCAGGTCGCGGACCGTAAGTTTGATACGTTTCTCCATGTTACGCTCCTTATCTATCCCTCTTTTCAGGATTTAAGGAGATTATAACGGGCGAATGTAAAGTCTGCTTGCAGGGAAATGTAAAATGTATGAAAAAAATGGAGCCCTTATTTTTTATCTTTATCCATAAACATCAAAAGGAAGCTTATAAGAAGCAGTCCGCAGCTCACCCAGATGATCTTGTAGCCAAACTGTGCGGACAGATTGCCGCCAATCCCCGCTCCGATTGCAAAAAGCCCGATGATTCCGAAGTAGTGAAGTGCCTGACGCACCTTCTCCTTATTGTGTGTGCGAAGGTAATCGGAGAGCGCCGCCGTGCCGCTGCGCAGATTTCCGATGCACATTGTGCTGGCATATCCGTAACCGTTCACCTTGCGGAACGTCTGCACCTGCATCGCACAGGAGAAAGAAACCAGAACCGTTGCCACCATGTTCGCTTTCTGCGGAATAAATCCGACCGCAAAAAGGATCAGTATTTCAAGGAGCAGAATGCCCTGTCGCCAGTGAAGCTTTTTCGCATATTTGTATTTTGACTGCAGGCGCTCCGCAAAGAACACACCTCCGGCAAAAGCCAGAAGCGGAAACAGATACTTGATTCCCTGCATCCACTCGCCCATCATCAGATGTGTGCTCATCAGCACAACGTTTCCGGTCTGGGCATTCGAGAATACCTCATCTCTTGTAAAATAAGTGTACGCGTCCTGAAATCCTCCGGACAACGCCAAAAACATACTCGTAATAAAGGCTTCCGACATCTGCACATCGGAAGCCAATTTCTTAAATTCTCTGTTCATGTTCGTTCTTCCTACCTGATATTTTATCTTGCATTGCCGCTAGGTATTATAAAACGAGAACCCTAAAATGTAAAGTTTTAAAAGCTTATGAGTGGTATATCATAAACTGATATATGGCAGATTTACCGTGCCACATCAAAATGCTTTGCAAGTCCTTTTGCAAGGAAGTTGATGCCCAGCACGATGATCAGCAATACAAACGCGATACCGAACGCCACGCCGAACTCGCCCTTTGTCGCACTCAGGTACAACTGAATGGTCAGTGTTCCGCCCGGCTCAATGATCTTCTTCACACATCCGAAGAGATCCGGCGGCAGAATCTTGAAGCTTCCAGCGGTAAAAAGCAATGCTGCCGACTCACCGACGATTCGACCGATCGCAAGAATGACTCCGGTGATGATTCCCGGCATTGCAGACGGCAATAAAATCGTGCGGACCATATGCCATTTGCCCGCTCCCAGACCGATTGCACCGTTTCGATAGCTGTCCGGAACGGTTTTTAATGCCTCCTGCGTGTTTCGCGTGATCAGTGGAAGCACCATCAGTACCATAGTCAGTGATCCTGTTAAAATACTGTAGCTGAGTCCCATCAGTTCTCCAAAGAAAGTCAATCCGAAGAGACCGAAGATGATCGATGGAATACCTGCCAGTGTCTCGGTTGCAAATTCAATCACATTGACGAATTTACCAGGCTTGGCATATTCATTCAGATAGATGGCTGCACCGACACCGATTGGTGTAGCGATCAGCATCGTAAGAACAATAATGTAGAGGGTATTGACGATATTTCCGGCAATACCGGTCGTTCCTTTGAGTACCGAGGTGACACTGGTCAGGAAGGACCAGCTCACATTCGGTACGCCTTTTATCGTTACAAAGAGGATGATTCCTAACAATAATGCGACAGCTAAAGCAGCGCAGGTATAGATAATGGTAAGCATGAGCACATCCGCAGGATGTCTTTTTTTCGTATGAATACTGACATTAGTCATTTTCTGCCACTCCTTTCTTCTTTAACTTCGCAAGAATGAGGTTAATGATCATAATGAATACAAACAGTACCAGTCCGACCGTGAACAATACCTGTCTGTGCAGTCCGTCTGCATAGGACATCTCGCTGACGATCTGTGTTGTGAGGAATCGAACCGAATTGAACGGAAGCGGAAGATTTACGGAACCTCCGGCAACCATGTTGATCGCCATCGCTTCACCGATCGCACGTCCGATACCAAGTACCACACCGGTCATAATTCCGGATTTTGCAGCCGGGATCAACACCTTAAAAATCGTCTGCATATGGGTTGCGCCCAAAGCAAGCGATGCCGACTTTAAGTGATCCGGCACTGCGCGAAGGGAGGATACGCTGATGCTGATCACCGTCGGAAGGATCATGATCGCAAGCACGATGATGGCTGACAACAGGTTTGATCCTCCGGTAAACTGATGGGTCGTGCTTCCTGCAAATATGTGCTTTTCAAGGCGATACATCATCGGATTTAAGATCATCATACCGAGCAGACCATAAATTACGGATGGGATCGCAGCTAACAGTTCCACCGCCGGCTGCACGATCGCAGCAAGCTTCTTGTTTGCTACTTCAGTGATAAATACGGCGGTCATCAATCCGACCGGCACACCGATCGCAACCGCAGCTGCCGTGCCGATAATAGATGTCAGAATAATATAAAGAATTCCGTACGAAGCGGGATTTGCTGTCGGTGCCCACACTGTTTTAAATAATAAATCAGTCACCCCGACACTTCCCAGTGCCGGGGTTCCTTTGAAGATCATGTAAACAGTGATGGAAAGAACAGCTGCTATGGCAACGACCGCACATACCAGGAAGATAATTTTTGCGATCAGTTCCACAATCGATTTTTTACTGCTTTTCATCTTGTTCCTCCTTCATTCAAAACGTCCGCCCATGGACATTGCCCGGGCAGACGCTTTCTTTCCTACTGTGGAATGATAAGTCCTACTGACTGGATAACAGACTGGCCTTCCTCTGAATGAATGAAGTCGAAGAATGCCTGAACCAGTTCATTCTGCTCGGAAATCTCACCCATGGTTGCCATTACGAACGGACGCTGTAATACATAGGTTCCTGCAAGGATGTTATCCTCTGTCGGTTCTACGGAGTTAAGCTGTAATGCCTTAACTGTATCATCAACCACATCGAGTGATACATATCCGATTGCACCAGGTGTTGCAGCTACCTTTGCAAGTACGGCACCTGTAGAATCAAGTTCCTGTGCATATTTGCACTTATCAGCGATATCATTCAGCTCCTCGAATGCATCTCTTGTACCGGAACCGGCCTCACGACCGATAACAACGATATTCTCATCTGCTCCACCGAGATCCTTCCAGTTTGTAATCTCACCGGTGTAGATCTGTGTCAGCTGATCGCTTGTAAGATCGGATACTGTGTTCTCTGTGTCTGTTACAACTGCGATTCCATCGATTGCCACGATGTTCTCAACAGCTCCGCTTGCCTTCTCGTCATCGGATAATGCACGGGAAGCATCTCCGATATCTACTGTTCCTTTTGCAAGAGACTCAAGTCCTGCGCCTGATCCTGTGAACTCCGGTGCTACGGTAACATTTGGATATTTTTCCATGAATGCCTCTGCCATAGCGTTGCAAAGCTTCTCCATGGAAGTACTTCCTGCAAGTGTGATCTTTCCGCTTAAATCGGCTGCCGGCTCAGATGCAGCCTGACTTGTTGTCGTATCTGCCTGACTCTGACTTGGTGTGTTTGCATCTGCGTTGGAGTCATTTCCATTGCTTCCACATCCCATTACGCCTACCGCAAGAACTGCTGCGGATAACATTGCCATCATTTTCTTCAAATTTTTCTTCATTTCTCATTTCCTCTTTTCTTCAAATCTTGATTACGTAGCTTATCTTAAAGTCCTTCTGTAAAATACATAACCATCACGCGGTAAATTCTATGTAAAATGCGTGTGATGCTTTTTTGTTTTTAAGTTCATTTAAGGAATCCGTGATAGGATTTCTTCTATAAACAAAATATGCTAGAATATAGCCAGATAAGGACTACGTAAGGGAGGACTCATACATGAGATTGCTGCTTGCAGAAGATGAAAAAGAATTATCGGACGCACTGGTCACGGTGCTCAAACATAATAATTATTCGGTGGATGCGGTGTACAACGGGCAGGACGCTTTGGACTATCTGAATGCGGACAATTATGACGGTGCGATCCTCGACATTATGATGCCGAAGATGGATGGAATCACGGTTCTTAAAAATGTGCGCGCTTCGGGCAACCACATTCCGATCATCCTTCTGACCGCCAAAGCAGAGATCGATGACCGCGTGACCGGTCTCGACAGTGGCGCGGACGATTACCTGACAAAGCCTTTTTCCATGAAGGAACTTCTTGCGCGCATCCGTGCAATGACAAGGCGGCAGGAGAAGACGACCGACAACGTCCTAAGCTTCGGCGACATCTCGCTCGACCGTTCCACCTACCAGTTATCCTGCGGAGAAAATGCGATCCGCCTGGCGAGCCGCGAATACCAGATGCTCGAGATGCTGATGGTCAGTCCCGGACAGGTGATCTCCGTTGATCAGTTCATGGATAAGATCTGGGGCTACGACAGCGAAGCGGAACTCAACGTTGTATGGGTTTACATTTCTTATTTAAGGAAGAAACTGACCGGACTCGGTTCGAAAGTGTCCATTAAGGCGACACGTGGATTGGGGTATTCTCTGGAAAAACACTGAGATTGATACCAAATACGCCTTGCAAAGCAAACGACGATGTGATATTTCGTTTGGAAGTGTACGTTTGAATCATAAAAGAACAGGAGAAATAACATGCTTCGAAAATTACGACATAAATTTATCGCGATCGCGATGTGTTCGATCGCAGCGGTGCTTTTTCTGATCATGGCAGCGATCAACATTGCAAACTATGTGAATGTCTGCGACCGTGCCGATTCCCGCATCACCATGATCTCGGACAACGGCGGACATCTTTCGCCGGGCGAGATGGGCAAGCCGCAGGATGTCGATGCCTCTATGGACACCTCTCAGGATTCCGACGCATCCACAGACACGACCAAATCAGGTAGCACTCCAGGTGTTACCGCTTCCGGGAACTCCGACTCTGGCCACAAACCGGACGCAGCTGCCCCGGATAAACCGGGCAAGCATGACGACATGTCCCCAGAGGCGGCGTTTGATACACGCTATTTTACCGTAACCATATCCGAAGACGAAACCGTGGACCAGATCGACACCGGCAAGATTGCCGCTGTCTCCTCTTCCACCGCAAGCGAATATGCATCATCCTTATACGCGAAAAATAGGACGCATGGCTTCATCGACTGCTACCGCTACGAACTGGTGGAAACCGACAACACACAGATGTACATCTTCGTCAACTGCGAACGAGAACTTGGAACCTTCCGCTCCTTCCTGCTCGCCAGTGCCGGCATCAGCGTTGCCGGACTGTTTGTTGTCTACCTGCTCGTTGTGTTCTTCTCCAAGAAGATCATGCAGCCGGTCGCAGAAAGCTACGAAAAGCAGAGGCGTTTCATCACCGATGCGAGCCACGAGATCAAGACACCGCTCACGATCATCGATGCCAATACGGAAGTTCTCGAGATGACCGGCGGTGAAAACCAATGGACGAAAAGTATAAGAAAACAGATTGCAAGACTCACCTCTCTGACCGAAAAGCTGGTCTTCTTATCCCGCATGGATGAGGAATCAACACAGCTTGAGATGGAGCCGTTTGCGATCTCCGATGCAATCCTTGATACCGCCGATCCGTTTCTGGCAGTCGCCACCTCGCGTGGCAAGGAATTGTCCATCGATGTTACACCGGATCTTGTCTACAAAGGCAATGAGGGCTCAATCCGTCAGCTCGTCTCGCTGCTTCTCGACAATGCGATCAAGTATTCCACCGACGACGGGCAGATCCGCCTCGCGTTCCACACTCGCGGTAAGAATCTGGTCCTTAGCGTATGGAATACGGTAGAAAGCATTGAACAGGGCCGCCACGACGAACTGTTTGAACGCTTCTACCGCGCCGACAAATCCCGCAACCAGAAGACCGGAGGCTTCGGTATCGGACTCTCCGTTGTCAGCGCGATCGTGCGGGCACACAAAGCCAAAATGAGTGCGGTGAGCGAGGATGGGCAGTCGCTACTAATTACTATTATTCTGTAAATTCGGGTTTGTCGACTTAGATTTTTCGTATTCTAAGGCGGACGACACCGGATAATAT
>CAKRKX010000120.1 GCA_934358675.1 uncultured Agathobacter sp.
GTGCCAGTGATGTCTCC
Source organism: uncultured Agathobacter sp. (assembly GCA_934358675.1). GTDB lineage: Bacteria > Bacillota > Clostridia > Lachnospirales > Lachnospiraceae > Roseburia. The sequence continues at coordinate 18 of CAKRKX010000120.1, forward strand.
GGCTCAAACTGCAGCGAGGCATCGTTGACCTGTAACTTTTCAAGAGCATCGCGAAGATCCGGATACTTCGCCGAATCCGCCGGATACAATCCACAGTAAACCATCGGATTGACTTTCTTGTATCCCGGAAGTGCCTCGTCGCAAGGACACTCACTGTCCGTCACCGTATCACCGACACGGGTATCCCGCACATTCTTGATGCTGGCCGCAATATAGCCAACCATTCCCGCAGAAAGTTCATCACAGGGAATAAACTGTCCCGCACCAAAGTAGCCAACCTCTGTTACCAGATCCTCCGCTCCGGTTGCCATCATCTTAATCTTCGTTCCGACTTTCACCGTACCTTCCTTGATACGGCAGAAAATGATAACGCCCTTGTACGAATCGTAGATTGCATCGAAAATGAGCGCTTTCAGCGGTGCCTTCGGATCACCGGTCGGTGCCGGTATCTTCGTCACGATCTGTTCCAGCACATCCTCGATATTGAGTCCGGTCTTGGCAGAAATGCGCGGTGCATCCTGCGCTTCGATTCCGATCACATCTTCGATCTCCTGAATGACCTCGTCCGGTCTCGCGCTCGGCAGATCGATCTTGTTGATGACCGGCATCACATCCAGATCGTGATCGAGTGCCAGATAAACATTGGCAAGTGTCTGTGCCTCCACGCCCTGTGCCGCATCCACGACAAGAATCGCGCCGTCACACGCCGCAAGACTTCGCGACACTTCATAATTGAAATCCACGTGTCCCGGTGTATCAATAAGGTTAAAAATATATTCTTCCCCGTCCTTCGCATTATAGATAATACGAACAGCCTGGGATTTGATCGTGATTCCACGCTCTCTCTCCAAGTCCATGTTATCAAGTACCTGCGCCTGCATCTCGCGGCTGGTCAGTGTACCAGTCTTTTCAATAATACGATCTGCAAGTGTTGACTTGCCATGATCGATATGGGCAATAATGCAAAAATTACGAATTTTGCTCTGATCGATTGACATATCGTTCCTCCTGCCATATGGCGGTTATTATTTTCGTTCTTCACAATCCTTTATTATACGGAAAATTGAGAATTATGTAAACTAGAATTATGCTATACAAATGCTTTTTCACAAGTTTGGCAATACATTAAAAATGCATTGCAAGCGATGCTTCAAAGAAGCACCGCAGATATTACATCAGCGGCCATCTGCTGAACACTTCCTGTTTTACGGAATCATCCGCAAAACTCGTGGCAAGCGATGCCATATAGATTTTCTGACACATCGCCTCCTTAAACATTCCGGCTTCCGTCAGGCGCATATATTCATCCGTACATGTCGTATCGCTCACCGTGCGGTTGTCCGTATTGATCGACATCAGAATTCCCGCTTCGTAAAACTTCGTAAACGGATATTCCGCGATCGAAGCGATTGCTTTCGTCTGTAAATTGCTCGTCGGGCAGAGTTCCACTCCGATCTTCTTATCCGCACAAAGCTTCATCAGTTCCGTATCATCCTTCATCGCGATACCGTGCCCGATTCTTCTCGCGCCGTACTCGATCGCCGTCTGAATGTTGAGTGCGCTGCCGCATTCTCCCGAATGGATGGTAAAAGGCATCTCATTCTTTCTCGCCCACTCAAACAGTTCATGAAATTCCGATGTCGGATACGCTTTCTCATCTCCCGCAAGATCACATCCCACAACTCCGGCTCCTAACAATTCTCTCGCGTCCCGAAGCATTGACAGATTTGTCTCCCGGTCAAGATTCCGCATCGCGCACACCAGGATTCCCGTATGGATATCGCGTTTTGTCTCAGCCGATTTCAAGCCTTCATTCACACTCTCGATAATCTCTTTAATCGCCAATCCCTGCTGCGTCGAAAACGAAGGGGCAAACCGCACTTCCAGATACTTTACCTGTTCCTTTGCCGCACGCAGCGCAAGTTCCTCCGCCGCCGCGCGAAGCCCTTCTTTTGTCTGCAGGCAGCGAAGCGGCAGATCAAACCGCTTCAGATAATCCGCAAGAGACGGACAATCCATCGGCGCCGTCAGCGCCTCCTGCAATTCTTCTTTTGTATATTCTTCGCCCATATCGGAAAGCAGCTTCTTCGTCAGTTCCACGCTCATCGAGCCGTCCAAGTGACAGTGAAGCTCAATCTTTGGCATATTGTATGCAATAAAACGATTCATCATAATTTTGTCCCCTCTTGTCTTAATAATGATTATTATACCACGATTGTAAAAAGGAATATATATCCGATCATCGTTCCTTTAGTTCCATATCTTACTATCAGCTAATTGTTTAACACCTGTAATTACCGTATCATATGTTTCAGGCACAAATAATAATCCAAAAGTGATTTCCTCATAATCTTTTTTATAAACCTGTTTTTCTATAATCTCATTCAAAATTCCGGTTACATCTACATTATCTTTTGCAGATGGACAAATTTCTAATTCAGAACGTACTTTTCGAACTTTAGGAATCAGACCTCTCATTTCTTCTGTAATGCCTATTGAATTAACAATCTTATAAATATCATATAAGTGCCTTGAATGACGTTCCAATTCTCCTCGCATATAATAATCACATATCGCAAATACTTTATCAATCAGCGTTCTTTCAATCGTTTGTGTTGTAATTTGAAAAGGCATTAAATCATACGATTCCGCAATATCTATGCGATCTATTTGATTCAAAAAACGATATATATAATTGTCTACCATACGTTTTGTCGTCGGAAACGGAAGTAACGCAACATAAGTTTCCACCACAAGTTCGTTTTTTAATATGGAGGATACTCCATACATAGATGGATATGCTGCTCTGTAACAATTGTACAATCTACGACTTCTTGTTTTTTCAAGATTTGTAATAGGAAATTGAAATTCTTCCATTGTCGCAACAACAGCCTTTTTTAATTGCTTTTTTCTCGCCTCTCCCGGTGTCCCGGATTCGGCAGTATACGATATATCAATATCTTCCGAAAATCGATCCAACAACTGATAGCACTTTGTAAGAGATGTCCCGCCTTTAAACACCATATCTTCCACCTTACCCGCTAATGATTTGAGTGCCATCGTCACATAATAATCTTTCTCTACGATATTTGTCGGAATCATCAGTTCATTTGCAGCACCAATAATCAGTTCTTCAAACGCTTCTCTATCATGATGCAAATTCATAGATTATCCCCCATTCAATCAACTTTTTCGCTGTTGCACCAGTTAGCGCAGGTAACACTTCTATTAAAAGTTCTTTTGAAAATTTCTTCTGCTTCATATATGAAATCAGCACCTCAATCGTCTCTTTTTTTGTAAGTTCCGTATATTTTTCCGCTTGACTGATACTATCCAGCAACTGTAAAAGTTCTGCATTTGTGCCATTTACCGGTATCGTCGATTTTTTTACCCGAACCCTTTGTGTTCCAATCATAACCAAACGCCCATTGGTTGCCTCATGATTCGTAACAATCTCTATTACTGCCGGCAACTGCGTTGTCAATCCTAATTGATTTGCAAAAGAGACTCCCGTTACATAGCCATATTTTTCGGATTTACTCTGCACATATCTACGCATAATAACCTTATAAGGATCAAGATAACTTTTGCCGAGCAATCCCCCTTGCTTGGGTATATAATATATTCCATTATCGTATCTTTCCAAAAATCCACTCATTGCAAGTCGCTTTACAGACTGTCGAACAGCATTGTCTGACATTCCTTCTATCTTAAGCTCATTCAGAAAAATCGGTTCATTATATCCGTAATTTTCGATCAGATATTGTTTTGTCATCCTCTCTCACCTCCATTTGATAGTACCATTTTTATATTTATATTGTCAATATATATGTCATTCTTATTTTTGCCATTTGAAAACATATTATTCCGTATAAAAACGTATAAAAACAAGGCAATAAGCACCTTGCTTTTTATCCCTATTGGGCTATACTATTGTTTGAACAAAATGAATTGAAAAACTTTAACTCAATTACACAATCGACTGGAGGTTACGATACAATGGAAAACATGACAAAAATAAAAGATGAGGCATATGCTGCCGCAAAAGAAATATTGGAAAAAGCAAAATTGGAAAAAGGCGATCTCTTTGTCGTCGGCTGCTCCACCAGCGAGGTATGCGGCGAAACGATCGGAACCCATTCGAAACCGGAACTTGCGGATATGGTATTTGCCGGAATCTATCAGGCAACACAGGAGTACGGCGTGTATCTGGCAGCACAGTGCTGTGAACACTTAAACCGTGCACTGATCCTTGAAGCAGAAGCTGCCGAAAAATTCGGCTATCCAAAGGTCAATGTCGTACCGCAGCCGAAAGCCGGCGGTTCTTTCGCCACCGCAGCCTACAAAACGTTCAAGAAACCGGCTGCCGTCGAGCATATTAAGGCCGGTGCCGGAATGGATATCGGCGATACGCTGATCGGTATGCATCTGCGCGATGTTGCCGTACCGACCCGTATCGAGACAAAACAGATTGGAAATGCACATGTGGTATGTGCCCGCACAAGACTGAAATTCATCGGCGGCGAGCGCGCCGTGTATGATCACGATCTGATGTAAAATAAAAGCTGTGCTTTAATGAAAAAATCGTTAAAGCACAGCTTGATTTAATTACTAATATTCATGTATTGATTTAGAATCTCTCTTTCCTTTATTGTTATTTTCGATCGGTTTGGTATGAATATAGGGGATTATGTAAAAGAAATCAAACCCAATTCATGAAAACGTTGTCACGCACATTTTACAAGGCTTTGGTGGGAATTTTATCCCATCTGATTTACTTTTTACAGATTTACAACATCATCCGCAATCTGTTCACTTGTCAGACGGTTGGCTTTTAACACCTCATCCACCTGATAACGGTCAAGAAATTCCTTCTTTAAGCCGTAATTTAACACTTTTACATCGCTGTCGCCGTAGAAACGTGCGATCTTCTCACCGAATCCGCCGTCAAGAATACTATCCTCGATCGTGATGACAACATCGTGATCCTTCTTCAACTCTGTCAGAAGCTCCTCATCCAGACCGGTAATGTAGTACGGATTGATCACGGTTGCTGTAATGCCGGCTTTTTCCTTAAGGAGTGCAGCCGTCTCTTTTGCAAGTCCGTAGAACGTTCCGAGTCCGAGGATCGCCACCTTGCTTCCCCGCTCGGTCACTTCGTACTTGTTGATCTTTTCGGGTTGGAATAACCGGACACATCGTCATAATGCGCCTCGAACAGATAGGCATCCTTTCGTCCGGTCAGCATCTTATGCGGATAACTCTGGTGTGATACGTCATAGACGATCTTATCCTTCGGTGACTCGAATACATAGTGCAGCGCGATCGTCGCCTCCACCATTCCGAAATTCGGTCCGAAATGTCCGCCGTGTTTACTTGCACGAACGAGAAGTGCATCTCGCATCTCCTGGGCAAGTTTCGGTAATTCCTCAATGCTGATCTTCTTTACATCCTCCGGTCCATTGATTTTCTCAATATACATCTTATTCGCACTCCTTTTTGTCCCATGTTAATACGCCTGTTTCCAGCGCGTTCTCGTATCTGGAGATCTTGTACTGCAGACGTTCCATCGTCTGCTCGATCTGCTTTTTCTGCTCCATGAGATGATCGTACTGCTCCTGCAAAAGCTGACGCCTTGCCTCAAACGTTTCATCTCCCATCTGAAAAAGCTTCACATACTCAATCAAAGCCTCGATCGGCACTCCGGCACCTCGCATGCATACCGCATTCTCCACCCATCCGATATCGGACGGCTGATAATCGCGAATTCCACCGGCAGTTCTTGCGACCGGCGGGATCAGCCCAATGCGCTCATAGTAACGAAGCGTGTCCTGCGACACACCGTATTTCTCGCTGACTTCCTTGATTGTCATTGTATCCTCCTTTTGTACGATCTATTCCTGATACAATGGAACTATATCACTTGGAGTGTGCTCCAAGTCAAGGGGTAATTTTTGATATTATTTTTCACCTTATAATGCTTCCTTTTTACCTTGGAAACATGTAATCAATTCTGTAATCTCTTCCGGTTTAGGCATCACGCGCAATGCACCTTTTCTCGTTGTAATGATCGACGCTGCCGCATTTGCATACGTAAGCATCTCTTCTAACTCAGATTCCGTCAGCTGATTCAAACCATGCCCCAACACATAGTGC
>CAKRKX010000121.1 GCA_934358675.1 uncultured Agathobacter sp.
GTATGTCGATTACAAAACGCTCTGTGGTGCAGATCGCAACGAATCCGTGATTTTCCCCGACAACTTTTTTCACATTTGCCAGACCGTATCCGTGATGCAACGGGTTCTTTCTCTCCTTTGAATTGCTTTCCGGTAACGGGTTTTCTGCACGAATCCGAAACTTATTATTGTCGGTCGTTTCTATTTCCAGCAGGATGTTCCTGTCTGATGCCACAATCCTATCATTTGCCTGCAACGCATTATCCAGCAGGTTTCCCAGAACAATGCACAGATCATAATCCATGATTGGAATCCGCCCGCAATCCACATTTAAATGCACAGCAAAAGAAATATGATTTGCCTCACATACCATATCGTAACTGGTGAGGAAAGAATCGATCACAAGATTTCCCGTATTATACTTTACATAATTGGATTCCAGATCATTGATGGCCGAACTGGTATATTCCGCCAGTCCATGTAAATTGTTGCCACGGATGTATTCCTGAATGGAGAAATAATGCTTTTTTACATCATGAATAAGTCTGCGGTTATTGCGATACGACTCGCTCAGCTGCTCATATTTTTCCTTCTGAAACCGGATCTGCTGCTCCATCTCTCTGTTGGCGGACTGCATTGCAACCATCGCCTGATTGTGTTTGATCAAAATAAAGTTAATAACATTTAAAGCCGCAAGACTGATAAAGAGAAGATTGTAAAATGCGATATCCTCTGCATATACTTTTTTCAGAGGCAGAATGCAATAAATTCCAAGCGTGATAACCGGCGTGGAAAACAAAAGCAGATTATAGTTCCACTGGGATGCCATGCTTTTCTTCCTTCTCACAAACAGGATTGAAAGACACAGCAGCAGCAATACAATCTTTGATCCATTGTTCATGGTGTTATAGAGAATATTCACATCTTCCACTTGAAGAAAATCCGGATAGATCACAGACACCAGACAAGTGAAGATAATTTCTCCGGCAGACACCAGAATTTGAAAAATACAGGCAGCCAGAAATTTCCACCGCAGGGAAGATTCATAGAAAAAGCATAAAAGAAATGTTGTAAACAGACTGATCCCCATGGTAAGTGCTTTTGCATGGGGCACATTCACGGTCTTAATCCAATATTCATTCAGAAATAATGCAAATTCGGCAGCAACCAAAGCCACGTAATACGTTACGGTGCCACGCCTTTTATCCCGAGAAAACAGATTGTCAAGAAATACGGTAATGATCAGCATATCCAGCAGATATGCACTCAGTGTGAGTAAATGCGTCATCGATGCAGCCCTCCCCGGTTAATCGCTACAACCTGATTCAGATATTGATCCATCAGGCGCTTCTTGTTCCTTTTACTGACTAAAATTTTTTCACCATTATCCAATATCAAATCCAGCCCTTCAAAAAAATGGATGTGTGTCAGATTCACCAACACAGTTCTGCTGCACACATGAAACGCGTGCTCCTGTAGTGATCGGCTCCACGTGGTCAATATCCCTTTTGCGTGAATCGTCTTATCCTTCAAGTGAAACGCAAGCTCTTTGTTTTTCGCATCCACGGTTTCCAGATAATAAATATCATCGATATTGACAGTGTATTCATTTTCGTACCCGTCAACCATAGTAACCAGTGTTTTGTTATACGCCATGTCAAACAAAACATCATCCATCAGCTTTTGAACGTCGGTATCACTTACCGGTTTCTGCAAAAAATGATAAGGATGTACCTTAAAACTGTCCTGCATATATTCCGGATAATTGCTCACAAAAACAACTTTTACATCGTAATCGACCGTTCTTTTTAGCCGATCCGCCAGATCGATTCCGCTCTCTCCGGGCATCTCAATGTCCATAAAAAGGATCTGAAAAACACCCTTTGTACGATACTGTTCCTGCAATTGCCTTTCATCTTGAAATTCCTCAATATGAAAGTCATATTCACGGGCAAACGCATAACGCAAAAGCAGATGTATCATCTTCCTGCGGTCTTTTTCACAATCATCACAAATGGCGATATTCAGTGTCATGAAACTTCCTCCGTAAATAAAGTGTGCGCCTGCCGCACACTTTCGCGCGCGAGCGGTATATTCCATATAAATTTCATCTCCGCGAGCTGTGCATCCCCGCGGAGCGTTTTTGAATCATAGGAAGGAATTTCCTATGATTTAAAAAGCCGGAAAGCAAACGCTTCCCGGCTTAAAATATCATATACCTGTAATCGATTATACTCTTGAAAGGTACTCACCTGTTCTTGTATCGATCTTGATGACATCATCCTGCTCTACGAACAGAGGTACATATACGACAGCTCCTGTCTCAACAGTTGCAGGCTTTGTAGCACCTGTAGCTGTATCACCCTTGAATCCAGGCTCAGTTTCTGTGATCTGAAGCTCTACGAAAAGAGGTGGCTCAACTGCGAATACGTTACCCTTGTGAGAACAGATCTTAACCATCTCGTTCTCCTTAACGAACTTAAGAGCATCACCGACGCTATCCTTTGTCAGGTCGATCTGGTCATATGTCTCTACGTCCATGAAATGATAGAAATCATCATCAGCGTACAGATACTGCATATCCTTACGATCAATATGAGCGGTCGGGCACTTCTCGGTTGGACGGAAAGTCTTCTCAACCACACCACCACTGACGATATTTTTTAACTTAGTTCTAACGAATGCTGCGCCCTTTCCCGGCTTAACATGCTGAAATTCGATAATCTGATAAATGTTACCATCAAGCTCGATCGTAACACCGTTTCTGAAATCTCCTGCTGAAATCATTCGATCTTCCTCCTTAAATTACGAGTAAAAACTCTCTCATTGAGCCATTTTACTATAAAATGCCATATTTATCAAGCATTATTTCTTGTTTCAATATCAGAAATCATATCAATTCTTGTCTGATGACGTCCGCCAAGGAACTCAGCATCCAGATAAGCCTTCACGATATCCTTCGCCGTCTCGATTCCGACGATACGTGCACCGAACGCGATAATGTTCGCATTGTTGTGCTCCTTAACCAGATGCGCGGTCGTGATATCCGAACATACGGCTGCACGCACACCATTGACTTTGTTCGCTGCGATCGAGATACCAACACCGGTTCCGCAGATAAGCACCGCACACTCCACCTCACCGGATGCAACTGCGCGTCCGACTTTCTCGCCAATCTCCGGATAATTGCAGCTCTCCGTTGTGTCAACGCCATAGTTTACAACCTCATGTCCAAGGCTTTCCAGATACTCCCTGATCTGCATCTTCATCTCGACTGCTGCATGATCATTTCCAATTCCGATTTTCATATTGCGTTCCTCCTGTATTTAAGCATTTTCATCGTTATATTTTTCTTTCCCACACACTCTGTCCGGGGATATTTTTCGCACTTTTCCTCCCATACTCTCCCTATGGATATCGAATACGTTATGTCAGGTTTATGCCCGATTTTCTATTGTAGCGCATCAGCATACTTTCGTCAAATAAAATACGGCAAGCTGCGTCCGGTCGCGCAGCGAGAGTTTCTCAAGGATCGTACTGATATAATTGCGAACCGTGCCCTCACTCAAAAACAGCTCATCTGCGATTTCCCGGTTACTTTTTCCCTTACCGACCAAAGCGATCATCTCCTGCTCTTTCTCTCCGATATCGTAAGCAGCATAATCAAACTCCGACTTTGACTGCATCAGAACCGGAATGCGACTGACGATCTCACCTCCGAACACGCTTTGGCCGCGCTGTACCGCCTGAAGCGCCGGAAGGATTCCCTCAAAGTCCTGCTTTAAGATATAACCCTTTGCCCCCAGATCCAACGCCTTAACAATATATTCATCATCCGAAAACGTCGTCAGAAACAAAATCTTTGCGTCATGATCCGTCTTTAAAATCTGCTCCGCAGCCTCAAGTCCACTCATCGGTTTCATCTGAATATCCATAAGAAGAATTTCCGGCTTCTCCTTCTCATATAAGGCGATTGCCTCGCTTCCGTCGTTTCCTGTTCCCACAACCGAAACATCTTCGTTCGCCTCCAATATCGTTTTCAGCGACAATGCCACAAGCTGGTCATCGTCCACAATTACAACTCTCATTTTCACTTTTCTCCCTTTATTTTCTGCTTAAACTAATTACCCGAAAACCGCATATTCCTCAAAATTCCAATCAGACATGACCCTGACTGTCACATATCCTTCGGAATCGAAATCCGGATTTCAAACCCCTTGTCCGTCCGAAACGCAATCGTTCCGCCCAGCGCCTCCACACGTTCCCGCATATTGGAAAGCCCGATTCCACTCACCTGTGTCTCCGCTATCTGTGCTTCTTTCACCTGAATATCCGTTCCGTTATCTTCCACCAGCAGCTGATAGAATCCCGGATGTTCACAACAATACAACGTCACACGCGTTGCATTACTGTGCCGCACGACATTCGCTAACGCTTCCTTTACAATCGCCAGAAAACAGTATTTCACATTGCGCGGCACCTCGGTCGACATGTCATAGGTAAAAATGATCTCGTACTTTTCCTTAAATTCATCGGTCACCTCACAAAGCGCCTGCCTGAGATCCAGCGATTCATTGTGCAGATCGTGCACACTCTCTCTGATATTGTTCATCGCCTGCGAAAGTGTATCATTGATGGCAACAAGCTGCTCGTGCAGCGGCTCCTCTTTATGGATGGTCTGCAAAGCCCCCATCTGCAAAATGCTTCTTGAAAGCATATGCCCCACATTATCGTGAATCTCCCGCGCAATACGGTTGCGCTCCTGAAGCGTTGCCAGATGGATCTCATAATCCTGCTTTTCCAGCAGATCCTGCTGCCCTTTTTGCATAATGATACGAAGCTCCGTAGACGAATCCTTCAGATAGATCACTTCCCGCTCCAGCTTTAAGCTGCGCTCGGTTCGCACGGAGAGGATGCCCGCAAGCACAAGTGTAAAGCACCATAATGCAAAATGAAACGCATCCATCTGCCCCTGCGCAAGCCACACAAACTGACAGAGTACACCGATTCCCGCAATCATGCCTGCTTTCCACGAACGCATGCGCACACAGTCATATACCAGAATAGGGAGAAAAAGCATCAGTGCATGATCCGGCATCACAATACCTGCTCCGACAAATGCTCCCATCTCGATATAACGTAACAGATCTTTTGGCATCAGATCCGATAAAGTCATATACAACAACGCAATGAGTACAACGATCACCGGGCGCACCCATCCCGACATTCCCAGCATAAGGAAAATGCCAAGCACATACAATATGCAATTGTCAATCAGACGCTCCCTCATAGCTTTACCGTTTCTCCTGCTAGTTGTTTTCCACTGTCACATACAAATTCCGCTTTTCTCTTGCAGAATATCTCCACAAAATTTTATCACATCCGATGCGAAATCTCACGCATGGAACATAAATATAGAAAACTTTGTGACAAATGTCATCTTCTTTTTCTGACATCCGGCACTACCAATTCCCGCTTCCATCCATTATCCTATACATAGAACATAAATGCGATGACAAAGTAGCAATGAAACAGCTCTATCAGTATAAGGAGGCAACCATGAATACTGTTGTGAAAATCGAGAATCTGGTCAAGCGCTACAAAGAACTCTTAGCACTCGACCACTTAAATCTATCCATAAACGAAGGCGAAATCTTCGGTCTTCTCGGCCCGAACGGTTCCGGCAAAACCACCACGATCAACTGTCTGCTCTCTCTTTTGTCCTATGACAAGGGCAATATCGAAATCTTCGGGCAGCCAATGCGCCCGGACAACTATGATATCAAGCGTCAGATTGGCGTCGTCATGCAGGATGTTGCCGTCTTCAACGAACTGACCGTAAAGGAAAATATCGAATGCTTTTGCAGCCTTTACGTCAAAGATAAGGCTTTATGCAAAAAATATGTTGAGGAAGCGATCGCATTTGTAGGTCTTGAAGATTTCGCAGGCTTCTATCCAAAGAAACTTTCCGGAGGACTCTTACGCCGGCTGAATATCGCCTGTGGTATCGCACACAAGCCGAAACTGATCATCCTCGATGAGCCGACGGTTGCCGTCGATCCACAGAGCCGGAATAAGATTCTTGAGGGAATTGTAGAGCTGAATAAGGAAGGTGCAACCATTATTTACACCTCCCATTATATGGAGGAGGTCGAGCAGATCTGTACCC
>CAKRKX010000122.1 GCA_934358675.1 uncultured Agathobacter sp.
TATGAAATGAAAAAGGTTGAGGCATATCGCAGCCTCAACCTTTTTAGTAAATCGCTCAATTCTATTTCATGCCATACTTCTTGTTGAACTGTTCGATACGTCCACGAGCCTGGTTAGCCTTCTGCTGTCCAGTATAGAATGGATGACACTTAGAACAGATTTCTACGTGGATATCTGACTTTGTAGAACCGGTAACGAATGTGTTACCACAGTTACATGTTACAGTTGCCTGATAATAATCTGGATGGATTCCTTCTCTCATGATTTTCACCTCTTCTATTCTTATCGTTTATTGTTATCAATCTCTGATTGATTACCTACGCACTTGCCTCGCGAAGCGACTTTCATGCAAGTGCTCCTTGCACCTATGCACTTGACCGCGAAGCGACTTTCATGCAAGTGCTCCTTGCTCAATCTCTGATTGATTTATGAATACACTCTTTATACCCGTATGCCCGATCCGCATATGATACTTGTTGCAAGAGCGACACTTTCGTCCGTTTACATCCCGATAAACAGCTTAATTATTGTAACATACGCTTTTCGTTATTGCAATAGGTATTTTGCAATTCATTTCATATTTTATAAAATACGGTTTTTGCGCACCATATTGATAAATTCCGCGTTGCTCTTCGTATGCGCAAACATGTTGAGAATATTCTCGACTGCCTCGTCGGAACGCATTCCGTTTAAGGCACGGCGCATGTTCTCCACGCCCTCTCTCTCATCCGGATCAAGGAGCAGATCGTCACGTCTGGTACCGGACTTGACAATATCGATCGCCGGGAAGATACGCTTCTCGGAAAGCTTACGGTCAAGTACCAGTTCCATGTTACCGGTTCCCTTGAACTCCTCGAATACAACATCGTCCATCTTGCTTCCGGTATCTACCAGCGCTGTCGCAAGGATCGTAAGGCTTCCGCCCTCTCTCATATTACGGGCCGCACCGAAAAAGCGTTTCGGCATATGCAGAGCCGCCGGATCAAGACCACCGGACAGGGTACGTCCGCTCGGCGTACAGGTCAGGTTGTATGCGCGGGCAAGTCTTGTGATGCTGTCAAGCAGGATCATAACATCCTTCTTGTACTCGACAAGGCGTTTTGCACGCTCAATAACCATCTCGGACACTCTCTTGTGATGCTCCGCTGTCTCATCGAAGGTCGAGTAGATCACTTCCACATTATCCCCTGCGATTGCTTCCTTGATATCGGTTACTTCCTCCGGACGCTCATCGATCAGAAGGATGATCAGATGCATCTCCGGATTGTTTGTCTTGATGGATTTTGCGATCTCCTTGAGGAGGGTTGTCTTACCTGCTTTCGGCTGGGAAACGATCATACCACGCTGTCCCTTACCGATCGGTGATACCACATCCACAACTCGCATCGCAACCGAACCGCCATGACGCTCCAGACGCAGGCGCTCGTTCGGGAAGATTGGTGTCAGATCCTCGAAATTCGGACGTTTCTGTGCTTCAACCGGATGAAGTCCATTGACAGAAGTCACATACAACAATGCAGAAAACTTCTCTTTCTCGGAAGTCTTGATTCTTGTATTACCGGTTACAATATCTCCGGTCTTCAGGTTAAATCTTCGGATCTGCGACGGTGCAACATAGACATCATGCTCGCCCGGCAGATAATTCTCACAGCGGATAAATCCGTAGCCTTCTGTCAAAACCTCTAAGATTCCGCTGACGGTGACACCGCTGTCAAGATTGGCGATATCCTCCTTGACCGCGATCGAACTGTGGTCGTCCTGTGATGACGTCTTGTAGACCTCTTTCTTCTCCTCCACAACGGTCTCGGTCTTCGGCTTCTCATGCACGCGGGCAGCATTCTTTAACTTATCCTGCTCGTCCTCCTGCAGCATGCGCTCAACAAGCTCGCTTTTTTTCATTGCGGAAACGCCTTTGATTCCTCTTGCTTTTGCCAAATCCTTAAGTACAACCAAGGAAAGGCTCTCATATTTTTCTCTCATATACACTCCTTTTATTTTTAAAACACGTAAAAGTTCATGGGAATAACTGTCCGAAAAGGACTCTGAATCTTCGCTAATGCGCTTATTATACACCATTCTTTTGAAAATAAAAAGTCTTTTTTCATGATTTGACCAATCCTCTTTAATATGCTTTAATAAATGAAGAAATAAACTATAAGAAGGAGAACCATCATGGATCAGAAGGAAAAAGCACTTCAGTGCCACAAAGAATGGAATGGAAAGCTTGAAACCATTGCCAAATCCAAAGTAAACTCACGCGAAGATTTAGCGATCGCATACACACCGGGTGTCGCAGAGCCTTGCAAAGTAATCGCAGAGGACAAATCCGCAGCGTATACCTATACATGGAAAGCCAACACCGTAGCAGTCGTATCGGACGGCAGTGCCGTGCTCGGTCTCGGCAACATCGGACCGTATGCCGCTATGCCGGTTATGGAAGGCAAATGCGTGCTTTTCAAAGAATTCGGCGATGTGAATGCCGTTCCGATCTGCCTCGACACACAGGATACCGAAGAGATCATTCAGGCAGTCAAGAACATCGCGCCTGGTTTCGGAGGCATCAACTTAGAGGATATCTCCGCTCCTCGTTGCTTTGAGATTGAGGAGCGATTAAAAGAAATACTTGACATTCCTGTATTCCATGACGACCAGCACGGTACGGCGATCGTTGTTCTCGCAGGCATCATCAACGGACTTCGTGTGACCGGCAAGAAAAAGGAAGACTGCAAAGTCGTAGTCAACGGTGCCGGATCCGCGGGCGTTGCCATCACCCGTCTCCTTTTAACATACGGCTTTAAGCATGTAACCATGTGCGACCGTGAGGGAATCATCGGTAAGGATTACCCGAACCTCAACTGGATGCAGAAAAAGATGACCGAAGTTACCAACCTGGAAAATGCGACCGGTACTCTCGCCGATGCACTTCGCGGCGCAGACATCTTTGTCGGTGTATCTGCTCCGAATATCGTAACACCTGAGATGGTTGCTTCCATGAACAAGGATTCCATCCTCTTTGCTATGGCAAACCCTGTACCGGAGATCATGCCGGATGTTGCAAAGGCAGCCGGAGCACGCGTTGTCGGAACCGGACGAAGCGACTTTCCGAATCAGGTCAACAACGTCATCGCATTCCCTGGTATTTTCAAAGGTGCCCTGGAAGGACATGCCACACAGATTACAGAAGAAATGAAACTTGCCGCTGCAGAAGCACTTGCAGCACTGGTTTCTGATGAAGAATTAAACGACGAATTTATTATGCCGGAAGCTTTCGACCCTAGAGTTGCAGAGGTTGTAAGTCAGGCTGTAAAGTCTCACATTAAATAATATGATTCATCCAATGATTTCTGATACCGTCTGTCCCTACTCCGGAGGCAGGCGGTATTATTCACTCAATGATTATTGCAGAGAAACCTTCGGCGAGAAAGTCTACCGGCTCTCCTTAAACGGAGGCATGAGCTGTCCGAACCGCGACGGCACACTCTCGACCGGCGGATGCATTTTCTGCAGCGAAGGAGGCTCCGGCGATTTTGCCGCAGACCGGACACTTTCCATTCCTCTCCAGCTTGAGGACGCGAAGCAGCGGATCTCCGCGAAAACAGATTGCCGCAAATTTATCGCATACTTTCAGTCGTATACGAATACTTTCGCACCGGTTTCTTATCTCAGAGAAATTTATACACAGGCAATGGAACCGGAAGATGTCGTTGCCCTGTCGATCGGCACGCGAAGCGACTGCCTCTCTGCAGATGTCCTTGATCTACTGACGTCCTTAAACGATAAAAAGCCGGTATGGATCGAGCTCGGAATGCAGACAATGCATAATGACACCTTAAAACGGATGCAGACGCACACGACCGTCGAACAGTTTGATGCAGCCGTCTATGCACTCGCCGAACGGGGGATTCCGGTCATCGCACATGTGATCCTCGGGCTTCCGGGCGAAGATCGTGACCTCATGCTTAAAACGATCCGGCATGTTGCCTCGCTTCCGCTCTCCGGCGTGAAATTACAGCTTTTGCATGTTTTAAAACACACCGGACTTGCAGAACAATATCACAGACATCCGTTTCCGGTCATGGAGCTCGATGAATACTGCGAACTGGTCATCGACTGTCTGGAGCTTTTGCCCCCAGACATGGTTGTACACCGGCTGACCGGCGACGGACCGCGCAAGCTTTTGATCGCACCGCTCTGGAGCACCGACAAGAAACGTGTCTTAAACACGATCCATCGCATGCTGAAAGAACGAAATACGTGGCAGGGCAAGTATTTCTGTTGCTGAGGACCTGAAAATATACGAAAACAATAGACATAAAATATTTTAAAATGCCATATATCACACAAAAAGGAGACATAACACATGGCTGAACCATTTACCATTTACAAACTGACCATTTTATATATGTTAAGCAAAGCGGGATTTCCGCTGACCAACACACAGATTTCCAATTTCTTTTTAAGTGAGGAGTATACCGACTACTTCCGTGTGCAGGAAGTGCTCGGAGATCTGGTTGATGCGAATCTTATTCTTGCGGAATCCACGCATTCGAACACGCAGTACACTCTGACTGCCGCAGGCAAAGAGACACTTGGATTTTTTAAAGACAAGATCAACGATGGAATCGAAGCAGACGTGATCAAATTCTTCGAGGCGAACCGTTTGGAATTCCGTCAGGAGAATTCAATTCTTGCAGATTATTATAAAACAACGAACCAGAAGTATGCCGTGCGCTGTCAGGTTCGCTCCGACAGCAACACGATCATTGATCTCACGCTCTCCGTCTCCACAAAGGAGCAGGCGGAAGCAATCTGTAACAACTGGAAAAATCAGAATGAAGATGTGTACGCATATCTGATGGATATGCTTTTAAAATAATTAAATCTTTATTTCTTTTTTACACTGTAGCCGAATTTGCCGAGTTTTTTGCCAAGTGCAAAATATTCTCCGTGGGAATACATGACAAGGCCGGACTCGTTGATATGAAACTTTCCGGTTTCGTCCATGTAGCTGTCATCAACCGTAACACCAACCACTTCTGCGATAAACATCGTGTGGCTGCCAAGTTCCCGCTTCTCGGTAATCCGGCACTCCATATTGACCGGGCTCTCCCCGATTCCCATCGCATGGATATGCTCCATCGGAATCGGTGTCAGCCCGGTCTTTTTAAATTTATCAACATCTCTTCCGCTGACAACACCGCAATAATCGCAAGCATTTACCAGTGACTCATTCGTAAGATTGATCACAAACTCTCCTGTCTCCTCCAGGATCTGATACGAATATCTCGAAGGTCTCACTGAGATAGATACCATCGGCGGATTGGTACACACCGTTCCCGCCCATGCGACCGTAATAATATTTGATCTGCCTTCTTTATCGGTAACCGATACCATAACTGCAGGCACCGGGTTGAGCATATTGCCCGGTTTCCAATGTTGTTTTCCCATTTGTTCTCCTTTATCGGTATTTCTCTGTCCCAACCGAATCATGTCCATTCCCAATTGTATGTCTATATAATTCCAAGATTTCTCATCACGTCCACTAGTTCTCTGCGATGCTCTTCCTCAATTTCCGTCAGTGGCAGACGAAGCCCTCCCGCATCGTATCCAAGCAGCTGCATCGCCGCCTTCACAGGAATCGGATTCACTTCTGAAAACAGTGCATCGATCAGATCAAGGTATTGAAGTTGCAAGCCCCTTGCTGTACTTAAATTTCCATTTAAGAAACTCGCGACCATATCATGTGTCTCTTTCGGCACAACATTCGAAAGAACCGAGATCACACCGACACCGCCCAGCGACAATACCGGAACGATCTGATCATCGTTTCCGGAATAGATTGCCAGACGCCCCTGTGCGAGTTTTGCCAGACGCGCCACCTGTGACAGGTTACCACTCGCCTCCTTGATTCCCACAACATTTGGACAATCGTTTGCAATTCGGACTGCTGTCTGCGGTAACAGATTGCATCCGGTACGGGACGGCACATTGTACATAATGATCGGCCGGTCTGTCTGCGCTGCGATCAACTTGTAATGCTCATACAG
>CAKRKX010000123.1 GCA_934358675.1 uncultured Agathobacter sp.
GGGCCGTTGCATCCGGTCCGCTGATTACAACCGTCAATGATCTGGTTGCCGTATTGACTTATTATGGTCTGGCACTGGTATTTTTGATCAATATCTTTCATATTGCCGGATGAATCTGACTTATAAATACTTTATTTTTAAAAAAGCAGGATTACTAAAAAAGTAGAATATGTGATAAAAAAATAGACAAAAATATTATGGATGAATTAGTAAAATAAGCGAAATTGTTAAGCACCGATCACAATCTTGTTGAAAATGACGAACAGGAAGCATATACTCGAAATTGGCATATTGCATTTGCATAGGATATGATAGGGGAGGGTCATAAGGGATGTGCAATATGACTAAAACGTGATTTTAGAGGATCACACAGGGAGAGTAGAATGAATAATAAAAGAGAGGTAGTAACAATAGGCAAGCGATTGCTTAGTTTATTTCTTGCGCTTGTAATGGTGGTTACCATGTTTCAGATGCAGGGGATCGAGCAGGTGTTTGCTGCAGACAATGAAAGTGTAAAGCTGTATTTTGAGCTTCCGGAGGGGACTTCGGTAACCGATTGGTGCGTAAATGTCTGGAGCAATGCAAAAGTAACAGAGGGAGATACGGATCATCGTTTCAGACCTTCATCATGGGGAGCAGAAGGAGATACTTATCCGACTTTGTTGCCAGTTCCGGATAACAATAAATGGGGATATGTCGTTATATCCGGTGCAATTGAAGGCTTACAGTTTGTTAAAACGGATGGAACAGAATATAAATGCTGGAATGCAGAGATTGCCAACCAGAAGCTTGCAGAAGCGTATTTTGCACCATCTGAGAAAAAATGGTACACAACAGCGGATAAGGCTAAAGAGATTAAGGCAGCGGAAATCCGTAATATTTTTATTCTGGCGGGCGCCAGTGGACTTGCCGGAAGCAATTGGGTCGCAACTGATAAGAGCAATGAGCTGAAGCAGAATACAGATAATAAAAATAAATATAGTATCACTCGTAAAAATGTAGCAGCCGGAACTTATTCTTATAAAATTTTGCAGGATCCGGAAAATGCAAGTTGGGACAAGCCGTGGGGAAATGGTACAGGCGAAGGCGGAAATCGTTCGGTGACGGTAGCGGCACCGGCGGATGTGACGTTTACTATTGACCTTACGGATACTACTCCAAATAAAACCGTAGATGTTAAGTGCAAGTACTTACAGAAGCTTGTGGCAGACAATGGTCAAATTACTGCCGGACAGCCGAAAGAGCTTGCAACCTCTGCAAAATATTACGATGGATCTGGTGAGGAATCAAAGACGGTAACGGTTTCCTATCGATTAAAAGATGAGCAGGCTGGGGGGGTTACTTTAAAGGACAATACGATTACGGTTCCTAAGGGCTCCAAGCTTACAGAGGTAGCGGTCGTTGCGGAATATAATGGTTTTCAACAGGAGATGACGATTCCGGTTGTAGCCAAACAATACAAGGTAACAATCAATATGTATTCACCGGATCTGGAGATGAAGCCGGGCGTATCGGATATTTATATCTTTGAGAATGGCGGCAATACAAATAAAGTTGTTACGTTGGATAAAACGGTGGAGGATTCGGATAATCATATCACCTGGGTACAGGGAACGACCTACCTGCCATTTAACAAGCTTGGAATTATTGCAAGATACGTGGCAGGAACATTTGAAAGTGGAAAGGATACTGACAAGCTCTATACCATTGCTGAGGATGCTTCTGAAATTACCTTGTGGTATGTTGTCGGAAAGACTCCGTTAACTGAGAAGCCTACCGTTAAGCCGGCAGATCCACGGTACTTGTATCTGGAGTATGAGAATCCGGATTTGGGTGATACAATCCCTCAATTTTATTCGTGGACAACTGGTATTAATGAGAAGAAAGAACTTCCTTTTGAAAAGGTTGGAGACGGAAAGTGGAAGATTAAGGCGCAGGTATCGACAAGCTGCACAAAGGTTGACTTTGTTGTGGTGCTTGATGATTCCGGTTCGGACTGGGTTAAGGACGGTGGAGACCATACGGTTGTTTTCCCGGAGAACCAGAATGTGGTATTCGCAAGCATCAAAAAGGGTGAAGAGCCGAAATTAAATGCCCCATATAATAAGGGATATGAGGTGGATATCAAGACGGGTAAGATTCATTTCTATTATCGCGATGATAAGGCATTACTTGCAGGTAAGCTGGCTGAGCAGACGGTTTCTGTGGAAATCGATGGTGCCCTTCATGAAATGACGTATAATAAAGAGAATCTGCGCTTTGAGTATGCATGTGATATAAAAGATGGAAGAACTGATTACCGCTACAAAGTCGGCGACGAATTTGTGACGGATAAATATAATGATAACAAAGAGAAGAAAGAAGAGAATGAGTATTCTTATGTAGAATACTATAAGCTGAATGCCTCGGTGCAGGCTGAGGTTATGAATAAATCCTTTAACTACAATGAAAATAATGTAGTGAAGTTTACGATTGAGCAGGCTAATGAATCTGAGCCGAAGCTGGAAGTGGCAGAGGCAAGTATTGATGTGTCTTCTCTGGGCGGCAGCAAGGCGCTTGCCATCGTACCGGATCTTCAGGCGGTAACAATATCGGTTACACAGGATACGCCACTTGGAATGAAAACCCTTCCGATTACCGTGAAGGATCAGTACGGAAACCTGTATACGACCAGTGTGCAGGTTGAGGTAGTTGCACGCACAAAGAGTGATGCGAAGGATTTCGACTGGGATGAGTCGGTCATCTATTTTATGGTGACGGATCGTTTCTTTGATGGAAATAAGACAAACAATACTGCAAATGGCGAAGATACTTATGGCGAGAATGAAGGTTTGTACCATGGTGGTGATTTTGCAGGAGTGACACAAAAGCTTGATTATTTAGAGCAGCTTGGCATCAATACCATCTGGATTACACCAATTGTAGAAAATATTAAGGGCGTTAATGTGACCGAGGAGGGCAAAGATAAAGTTCCATATAATGCAGCTTACCATGGTTACTGGGCAAGTGATTTTACAAAACTGAACCCGGCACTTGGAACCGAGGAGGAATTTAAGACTCTGATCGCACAGGCACATGAGCGCGGCATCCGTATCATGGTGGATATCGTGGTAAATCATGCGGGATACGGTACGGAATCGACTTTTGGAAATAAGCTCCGAAGCGGTGATGATATTGTTGCCGGAAGCGACCAGAAGGATTCTTTATCCAATTTACCGGATTTTAAAACGGAAGATCCAGCTGTCAGTGCGCAGCTTGTTAAGTGGCAGACACAGTGGGTAAAAGATTACGGAATTGATTATTTCCGTGTGGATACAGTAAAGCATGTTGAGAATGATACCTGGTCGGAATTAAAGAATGCATTGACCGAGGCGGATCCGTCCTTCAAGATGATCGGAGAATACTCCGGAGGCGGATATGCTTCCAATGGAAATACGCTTGGAACAGGAACGATGGATTCGGATCTCGACTTCGATTTCAACGATCAGGCAAGCAGCTTTGTAAAGGGTAATATAGAAGCTGTTGAGAGTTTCCTTGCAGCAAGAAACGCTTCACTGAACAATACCTATATGACAGGACAGTTCTTAGGCAGCCATGATGAAGATGGATTTAAGCAGAAGCTTCTCGATGCAAAGGTTGCACCGGACGTTGCCGATGCGATGGCACTGGTTGCAGCTACGCTGCAGATTACGGCAAAAGGACAGCCGGTTATTTATTACGGCGAGGAGATTGGACTGACAGGTCTTAATAATTATCCGTATCAGACCAACCGTTATGATTTTGACTGGTCAAAGGCAAATGATAGCAACAAGACCTATAGCCATTATAAGAAACTTCTTTCTATCCGAAACGCATACACCGATGTGTTTGCAAGAGGCACCAGACAGGTGGTTGTCTCTTCCGATAAAGAGAAATATGATGTCGCAGCAAGAGAATATCAGGGAACAAAATTGTATGTTGGAATGAATGTCAATACGAAAGAATTGCAGCTTACGATTCCGGTTACCGAGGGAAATGCTTCGGTTATGACCGACCTGTATTCAGGAAAAACATACGTTGTAAATGACGGAAAAGTAACGGTTACGATCCCTTCTGCAGCAGACGGAGGAACGGTGATCTTAAAGAGAACCGGAAGCGTAAGCAGCGGTTCCTCATCAGCATCGACCTCAGAGCCTAAGAAGGATGAGGCAACAGATACTAAGAAGGATCAGACCACAGAGGTAAAGAAGGATACCATCGTATCGGCAGATGGCAGCAAAACAGAAGTAACAATGACGACACAAAAGAATGAGGACGGCACAGTTTCCGGTGTGACAGCAGAGCTGCAGACAACCGGAAAAGAAAGCAAAAAGAAGGTGACCGGAACGATTTCGTCCGAGGTTGTAGAACATATCAGTGATGCAGCAAAGACAAAGGATGTAGATGTCGTTGTCACGGTTGCAGCCGGAGAGAAATCCTTTGTGGTAAAGGCCGAAGCCCAGAATCTGACAGCGGGAACGAAGCTGAAAGCTATGGCGATCGATACTAAGACAAATAAGTATGTCCTGGTAGACAGCAAAACGATCAAGGTTGACGAGGATGGAAACGTAAAGGTTTCGCTCCCGGCAGGTAAAACCTATCAGCTGATGCCGATTGAGGAAGCAAAACAGATTGAAAAGGAAATCCTTAAGACGGTACAGGCAAAGAAACCGGTTGTTGAGGTACAGAAGGGAAAGAATGCAAAGGTTCAGTTTAGCAGCAAGCTTGATATGAACAATGTTGCAAAGATTACCTATAAATCAGGAAAGAAATCGGTTGCCAAGGTAGACGCTAAGGGAAATGTTATTGCCAAAAAGAAAGGAACTGCAGTCATTAAGGCAGTGGTTACTTTAAAGAATGGCAAGAAAAAGACATTGGAAATCAAATATAAAGTAAAGTAAAAAAGAGGGGCTGTAAAAACTCCCCTAGAAAAAAATCGCTCAGACCTGAGGTCTGAGCGATTTTTTGGTATCCTTAATTATGCTACTAACTAACAATACCAATGGTAATTATACTATGCGTCAGCTGAAATTACCATTATCCGAAATGAACTAACCGATTCTGTTGAACAGATATTTGCAGACAATAATTCATATATTTTTACCAGAGATCACGTGGATCTGCAGCACACATACATTGACGGAACAAAAATCGAAGCAAATGCAAATCGGTATACAAAGAAACAACCGGACTGGATGAAACTTCTTTTGTTTCCGGACGCGGTCATAGAAAAAGCATTCGGCAAAAGCAATACGAAGAACACGGCATGGAAAAATACATCTGATCACGGCAAAACCGAATTTGCAAGTCGTTCATGCTGAAATAAGTGTAATTCGCGCACATAAAGTAGCAAAGAGTCGAAAGCGTGGTATCATTTTTATAAACAAATAAGGAGGTATTGCTTATGAAGATATGGAAGAAATTGGGTTGTGGACTTGTTATGTTTGGATTGCTGCTTGTGGCCTGTCTGCTGGCCGTACTGCTGCTGCCGGGCGGAAGTATGAAGACGGAGGCGGCCACCCAGAATTATGATATATGGGTTTGTGGGACGAAGGTGACTAGTGAGAATCTGTCTGGAAACAATTGGAGTTATGAGCCGGAGACGAATACACTTACGTTAAATAACTTTAATTGGAGTTACACGCCAACAGGAGAGGATGCTGCAATCTATTCGGATCAGGCTCTCAAACTGGTTTTGGAGGGAAAGAACAAAGTCGAGAACAATTCTAAAGATCGTAATAAATAGATGGGAATTATGGTGAGGGGAACACTTACCATCAGCGGAGAAGGAAGCTTGAAAGTCCAGGGAGAAAGTGATGCTAGTTGCTATGGAATCTATGTTAGTGGAAAAC
>CAKRKX010000124.1 GCA_934358675.1 uncultured Agathobacter sp.
GATGACAACAATGGCGATAACACATATAACGATTATAATGGTTACAGTGATTATAATGACTACAATGATGCAGGCAGTACATACGATTATGGCAGCAATTATGGGGAGAGCAGTGAGTATCTGCTTTTTACGGCATACTATGATGTGAGCGTCTGCCCGAATCTGTCGGGTGTGACCGTGAACAAGACCGCACAGACCGGTTATACCGTAAGTGAATGGAGCCGTCCGACATACACATTTCATCTGAAAAGCAGCGAAGTGTTGACGGAGGACTGGGATCTTGTGCGTTTGTCCTGCACTTCTTCAAATTCCAGGATCGGAGTGTCGGCGGATCTTACAAACAATATTCTGTCGATCACACCGTATGCGACCGGAAAGACAACGGTCACGGTTTATATTAATGATAAGAAAATCTGCAGATTGAACATCAACACGATCCTGTTACAGATTTCAACGAATTCTGCACTGCTGACGACAAAGCAGACGAAGCAGCTCAACATCAAAGGAAGCAAGAACCTGTCGATCAAATGGTCCTCTTCCAACGCGAGTGTGGTATCGGTGTCCTCGAAGGGGCTGGTCAAAGCAAAGAAGGCCGGTAATGCCGTCATTAAGGCAAAAGTCGGAGGACAGCTGCTCGGATGTGCGGTGTCGGTGGTGACACCAGGCAAGAAGAGCGCGATCAATACGGGCATTTATATCGCAAAAACTTGCACTTACAGTCAGCCGTATCGTATGCAGAGTAAATATTATGACTGCAGTTCACTTGTATGGAAGGCGTACCACAAGAACGGCGCGAATTTCGGTAACGCATATTATGCGCCGGTTGCATCGGAAATCTGCAGATGGTGCACACAAAAGAAGAAGCTGGTCAAAGGCGGACTCAGCCAGAAGAACATTAATAATATGAAGCTGAATGCGGGAGATCTGATGTTCCGCACGGGCGAAAACAACGGAAGATATCGAGGCATTTATCATGTTGAAATGATTACCGGTTACACATGCGTAGGATTCGATTATCGTGGAAAACCGATTTTGAGGCTCAAGTATGCAGCAAGAAGTGACGGATATGCAGACGGCTGCGGAGAACCGGTAGCACGTCCATAGAATGAAGATCATAAATAGGCAAGGATAAAAGTACCCCATACTCGCGACCGAGTATGGGGCTTTCTTTATATCTGATCGATCGCTTCGATCAATTCGTTGACGTTGAGATGTGTGTAAACGCGCTCCGTCAGAGACATCGCGCCGGCATGTCCGACGATCTTCTTGATGATCGTCTGGTCGATGTGCGCATCCGCCATCATGGAGATCGTGGTGTGGCGGCAGCAGTGCGGTGTGCGGTCGATGTGAAGTCGGTTTAACAAGGGCTTGAAAAAATTGGTGTAATAATTGTGATAGGTAAAATGCTCGCTGTCCATCGTGTGGATCAGATATTCACAGGCGGAGCAGTCATTGAACCAACGCTCGTAGAAAGGAAATACTTTCGCTGCGATGGGAACTTTGCGGATGCCATTGGAGGTCTTGCTGTCCACCACATCGAAATAGCGCTCGGCAAGATGGACGTTTTCTTTCTTGAGATCCAAAAGTTCCGAGACGCGGACTCCGTTGTAGATCAGCATGAGGATCGTCTGGTAATAAGGCTCGTCCTGATGCTTCCAAAGCAGCGCAATCTCCTGTGGCGTGAAACGCTCGCGCTCTGCCTTGTTCGGGTTGCGATCCCTGTATTTGATAATGTTGACGTAGGTAGAGTAATCTTTGACAACAATTTCGTGTTTCATGGCGTATTCATAGAGCTGGTTAAAAAGCACGCGCAGCTTCTTTAATGTTGGATAGTTTTTGCCACACCGGTCCACGATGCGTTGCAGATCATCGAGCCGCAGATTGCGAAACGGCACATCCACAATATCCTGACAGATGGCGTATGCGGCACGGTAGCCTTTGATGTTGGAGTGGGAAGTCGTTGGGAATTTCTCTGCGGACCAGCGCTCGTAGATGTCTGCAAAAGTCAGTTTGAGCGATGCGCCGTCGATCGGGTAGTCGTTGTAGCGCGCCAGGATTTGCAGTGCCTCGGCGCGGGTGGAGGCATACCCGAGAATCTGGTAGCGTTGCACGCGTTTTCCGGTCTGATCGTTGTAGTACCAGCCCGTTGTGATGCGGGCGGCGTAAGGTCGTCTGCGGGCACCGGAGAGCTTGACAACTCCGCCGTAACCATTTGGTAGTCTCATAATTTGTGTCCTCTTTTCCTTGTGTTTCGTAGAGTAGTCTAATTGATAGTACTATATTACGGAAAAAGGCACAAAGTCGTTGACGCAGGTAGGCGATTGACGTATCGTATATAGTATACGTTTAAGGAGATGAAAAAATCATGAACAACAAAAACAAACCAACCATAGTATCGCTGCTTCCAATCGGCGTATTTCTAATTTTATATCTCGGACTCGGCATCCTGTTCGAGTACGTGATGAAGATTCCAATGGGATTCTACAATGTGCCGATCGTGATCGCGTTTCTTGTCGCGATCCTTGTGGCGTGCCTGCAGAACAGGAACGTTAGCTTCGACGAGAAACTCGGCATTATGGCGGAAGGACTTGCAGATAAAAATATCATAACGATGCTTCTTATCTTCCTGACGGCGGGCGCGTTCGTTGGCGTCGTAGGGCGGAGCAGCGCGGAGAGCGTGGCGTATTTCATGCTTTCGCTGATCCCGGCGCGCTTCTCGGTGGCAGTCTTGTTAGTAGTGGCATGCTTTGTCTCACTTGCGATGGGGACATCAGTCGGAACGATCACGCTTCTTGTGCCGATCGCGGCAGCAGTATCGGATGCCTCGGGATTCGGACTGCCGCTTTGCGTGGCATCGGTCATGGGAGGCGCAATGTTCGGCGATAACCTGTCATTTATTTCAGATACGACGATCGCGGCGTGCAACGGACAGGGCTGTGCGATGAAAGATAAATTTAAGGAGAACTTCTGGATCGCATTTCCAGCGGCAATCGTGACGCTTGCGCTTATACTTGTGCTGTCATTTCAGACACCGCTCGCCGGAGCAGTAGAACATTCCTATCACCTGTTGCAGATCCTGCCGTACATTCTGGTGCTGATCGGTGGTCTGCTCGGCTGCAACGTATTTCTTGTGCTGCTGACCGGTATCGTGTCCGGCGCGATCATCATGCTTGCAACTGGCAAGGTGACGGGAGTGCAACTTCTTGCGAATATGGGAAGCGGCGCTTCCGGCATGTTTGAGACATGCATGGTGGCAATCCTTGTGGCAGCAATGTGTGCACTCATTCGCGAAAATGGAGGCTTCGAAGTGCTTCTTTCCGGTATTCATCGTGTATTCAAAGGGAAAAAAGGCGGACAGCTCGGTATGGGGCTGCTTGTCGGAACCATGGATATTGCGACCGCCAACAACACGGTAGCAATCGTGATGGCAAATCCAATCGCGCGTGATATGGCGGAAGAATACGGCATTACGCCGCGGAAAGCCGCGTCACTCCTTGATACATTTTCATGCATTTTCCAAGGCGTGATTCCATATGGTGCGCAGATGCTGGTTGCCTTGTCTGCCGTAAATGAACTCGGACATGAACTTTCGGCATTCCAGATCATGCCGCTTCTGTTTTACCCGATGATGCTGCTTGTGAACTCGCTGATCACGATTGCACGCTCAAAAGCGGTCAAATGAAAAAGTAAATTCCGGTTAGAATCATTTTGACCTCGTATTTTCGATTTTGAGCAACTTTTTTAGAGTTACCCTATACAAAAGTACCCTGAAAAGTGCTATAATCCGTGTTATGAAGTCTGTTTGTCTGCATGGCAAACAGACGACTGGAGCAGTTTGAGAAAAAATAAATTCCACCCGTCTGACATCAAAAATGAAGTTGGATTTGGGAGATTTGTGGTCGTCCCGGTGGTTATCTGTCTGCTCTTATTTATGATTATACCGGCTAGCAAGGGTCAATCGGTCTGGGGAGACAAATATCGCCTTGTTGGACGGTATTTTTATTTTAAAGAGTTAATCTTGAGAATGGTAAATCCTCGTCATATTTTTCATATGCGTTTTGTTTAAAATGATAGAATTCTTCATTAAGATTTTTCCATTCTATAAAAGCCTCAAGGTAACGTAGTTCATCCAGATAGCGTTGATTGTCATCAGTTATGTCAAGCATGTGCTCGTCAAGAAGCCAGTAGCATTCTTTCAGCTTTTTGTACTTCTTCTTGTATTTCTTAGCCATGAATGTCACCACCTTTTGTAGATGTTTTGCTCCTTTTGGAAACATTGTCTTCAATCAGAGAAGGCTTCAGACAGACATCATCAGCAGAAACTTTAAACTGTCCGGCAAGCGCAGGTATCTTTTTATCAAGAAGTAAAGCTGCCAAATCAAATGGAGTAGCGCCGTTCAGACTATCCCTCGCAGTAGAGTTGATGTGACTGGTCATAAGATTGATGTCATCCTGCATATATCTGTACATGCTACGACCTTTGGGAATAACATAGCGAATGTATTCGTGATTCTTTTCCAAACGTCCTTTTTGGTTGGAAACATAAGGATCGCAGTAGAATACATAGGTTCTGTGTGTGCCGGATTCCGTTTTTTCAATATCCCATGGATTTTTGAACTCTGAGCCGTTATCAGTTAAAATCACAGGAAAGTACTTCTTAAATGTTCTGATACCGAGAGCTTCCGTAAGATCATTTATTGCTCTGATTACGCTTCTCTGGGTGCAGTCTGGCATAAGTATTACAATCATAAAGCTACAGCTTCTAAACAGAAGAGTAAGGAGACATTTCCCTTTATCACGTCCGCCTTTGACGGTATCCATTTCAACAACATCAAGGTCAGGATGTGCCTCCATGAAGCGTTCGAAATCAACATAGGTGCGCTTGTTGCGATACACCTGTTGAAGATTTTTACTCTTTCTTGGCTCGGATTTTTTCTTGCGTTTCTTGTAACGGACACGACGGGGTAAATCAATGTTACGAGCCTGAAATACACGTTGATCCAGATAGTTGTAAAGTGTTCTCCGGCATACAGGAATCTCATCGGCATGTACTGCAAAGATGTGACTTAATGGCTGACCTTTTAGAATTAGAGGAGAGATTAAATCATTTAGCTCCTGCAGTTCTTCAGAAGTCATGTTGATTCCTTCGCGGGACTTTGAAAGTGTTTGTTCGTATAAACGGTGAGCTTTCTTTGCATTGTAGATATAATGTTCCAAAAAACAGGTTCGCTCTTTAGGGCAAGCGTTACATACATAAGGAGCTTTTGTATATTTGTTGCAAGTGAATTCAAGAAAGTCTGGGCACTCATCCTGAGGATTCCATCTATAACATTT
Source organism: uncultured Agathobacter sp. (assembly GCA_934358675.1). GTDB lineage: Bacteria > Bacillota > Clostridia > Lachnospirales > Lachnospiraceae > Roseburia. Next base: position 5,335 of record CAKRKX010000124.1, read on the forward strand.
CTTGCAGCTGGCATTACAAGTATTAAAATATGGATGCTCCTTTATTTTGTGGCATAAGTTTTTGCTGGAACAGGAGCTATAGAAATGACAAAGCCTGCATTTACGCACAAATCTATCGCGAGGAATAAGTGTTCTTGCACGTTTAATTTCTTTTGAAATCGTAGTAGGGTCCTTGTGCAGAACTTGTGCAATTGTTTTGAAGGATGTTCCCTGAAGTAATTCTTGTTCAATATATAATCTGTCAGAAACAGTTAAATGTTTTTGGTTATGTGTATTCATATGATAATCCTTTCTGACAGACAGATAACCATATGAGATTGTATCAAAAACTATATGCAAGAGTAAATTCCACATTTCATGTGGGTATGCGGAATTTAAAATTTCACTTTACGCAC
>CAKRKX010000125.1 GCA_934358675.1 uncultured Agathobacter sp.
TCGTTGAAGCATGCAGGAACTGTGATAACAGCCTCTGAAACCTTCTCACCGAGGTATCCTTCTGCATCTGCCTTTAACTTCTGAAGGATCATAGCAGAAATCTGCTGTGGACTGTACTGCTTATCATCGATTGCTACCTTGTAATCAGTACCCATATGTCTCTTGATGGAAGAGATTGTCTTCTCAGCGTTTGTTACAGCCTGACGCTTTGCCGGCTCACCGATCAGACGCTCGCCTGTCTTTGTAAATGCTACAACGGACGGTGTTGTTCTTGCACCTTCCTGGTTTGCAATAACGGTTGGTTTTCCACCTTCCATAACAGCTACACAGCTGTTGGTTGTTCCTAAGTCAATACCAATAATCTTGCCCATTTTCTTGTCCTCCTATATTTATCAATTCATTGCTTTGTTAACATGTTTATATTTTTACCATCCATAACAGATGGGAAAAAGCGTTATTCACTTACCACAGCGACCATACTGTGACGGACTACTGTATCTTTGTACATGTAACCCTTCTGCAGCTCCTGTGCAACCACACCCGGTTCATACTCATCGCTCTCCACCTGCATCACCGCATTGTGAAGATCCGGATCAAATTCCTGTCCGAGCGCTTCGATCGGTTTCACTCCAATGGAATCAAACTCGGTCATCATCTGCTTATATATTTTATCCATGCCGGTCACAAAAGCGTCATCCTTCTGTTCCTCCGGCACTGCTGCAAGGCCTCTCTCAAAATTGTCCACAACCGGAAGGATCTTCTCGATAATGGATCTTGCTCCCATATCAAACATCTGGGATTTTTCTTTCTCGGAGCGTTTGCGGAAGTTATCAAACTCTGCCATCTGACGTCTGAGTCGATCATTTAAATCTTCGATCTGCTCATCCTTTTTGTCTTTCTTCTTTTTCTTACCGAAAAGGCCTTTGTCCTTGGCATCCTTTTCCTCAGACTCCTCTGCCTCCGATTCCCCGGCAGCATCTTTTGTTTCTGCTTCTTCTGCTTCCTGTTCCTGCGTATTTTCAGCCGCTTCGTTTTCCGCTTCCGCAGCTTCATTTTCTTTTTTTAATTCTTCATCCATGACGTCTTTCTTATTCTCTGCCATGCCTACCACCTTTCTAAGAATCACCCTTATTCTTATCGAAGATTCCGTCTAACTGAGCCTTCAGATTTTTCAGGTTATCCACTACATTTTCGTAATCCATACGTTTCGGTCCAACGATTCCGATGGTTCCCTTAACGCCTTCCCCGAGATCATACGTTGCTGTCACAACACTGCAGTCCTTCATCGTGCGGATCGGAGTTTCATTTCCTATATAAACCTGAATACCGGTTCCTTTGTCGTCGCCGTCATCGGAAAGTGATTCAGTTACAAGGTTTAACAGTTCATCCTTCTCTTCAAATGTGGAGAGAAGATTCGTTGCACTCTCGGAATCGGAAAGTTCCGGGTACTTGAGGATGTTCGTCGCCCCGCTGGTGTAAATCTGAAGATCCTCATTATCACTCAGGGTCTGTGCCAGAGTGTCAAGCACATCGCTTACGATCATCGAATGGATTCCCGCCTGCTCCTTGAGCTTGGCGATCGTTCCAAGGTTGATCTCCTGTAACGATAATCCGTTGAGTGCTGTATTTAATAAGATATTCAGTTTCAGGAGCGTTTCATTATCAAGCTGTTCCTCAACCGGAATCATCTGATTTTTGACCATATTGCTGTTCATTACGATAACTGCCAGAATGTGGGTGTCATCCACATTCGACAACTGAATGAACTTCACTTTATTTGTACTGTATGCCGGAGCAGATACAAGTGTTGCATAATTGGTATTGTTGGCAAGCATCTTTGCCACCTGCTTTAATACCTGATCCATCTTCTCAGTCTTCTCGATGACGAAGTCCTTCATCTCCTTGACTTCCCGATCCTTCTCCTGCATCAGATGATCCACATAGAACCGGTATCCTTTATCGGAAGGAATGCGTCCCGCAGAAGTATGCGGCTGTACGATATATCCCAACTCTTCCAGATCTGACATCTCGTTGCGGATCGTTGCGGAACTCAAATTCAGATCCGTGTACTTTGAAATGGTACGGGAACCGACCGGCTCACCGGTTGCCAGATAATTGCGGATGATCGCATCTAGTATCTTTACTTTTCTCTCATCTAATTCTTCGTTATCCATTCCCATTTCACATCTCCTGTCATCCGGGATTTTCATTGTTAGCACTCATTTGTTTGGAGTGCTAATATCTTTTCTGTTAATAAAATAGCACCAAGGGTTTTCGTTGTCAACACCTTGGTGCTATTTTATTTTTATTTTATAATTCTTTATTTACACTTCGTAATCGATACAGGATCGAACCGCTGTATACGGGCGAACCTTAGTGTCTGCTACCGCCACATGCTTCGGATGCGTACTGTAATTTTTCAGTGCCTCAACACTCTCGAATGTGGTATCGAGCATCACATCGACGGTTGATGTCGGCAGATACTCGGTGCGGACCGAGATATCGGTCATTCCCGGGATCTGTCCATTCAGTCCTTCCAGACCTTCCTTGATGCCTGCGCGGATGTCCGCTTTCTGTTCCTCACTGAATTCAGCCTTTAACTTCCATACTATCATATGCTTAACCAATTTTCTGCTCCTTTACTGCTCTTCCTGCGGTGCATCCACACCATACAGATCATCTTCCATATCAAAGTGCTTAACCAGCGATTCAAGTGTTGCGGCCTGTGCGGCAAGCTCCTGCGACGTTGCGGACGTCTCTTCAGCGGAAGCCGAGTTATCTTCGACACCTCTTGAAATTTCCTCAATGCCAAGCATGATCTGCTCAATGCTCTCATTCTGCGTCTCATTGTTCTCGGCGCTTTTGCCGATCATTCCATTCACATTCTCAATCGCATCCAGCACATTCTGCATAGAAGAAACCACTTCGTCCGCAAGTTTACTTCCACGCTCGATCTCCTGAATCGAGATGCCGATCAGATCCTTCGTCGTGTTGGCAGCCTTCGCACTCTCATCTGCAAGTGAACCGATCTCCGATGCAACAACTGCAAATCCGCGTCCAGCATCGCCCGCTCTCGCCGCTTCAATGGAAGCATTCAGAGCAAGCAGGTTCGTCTGATCCGCAATATCCTCGATCGTCTTGATAATGCTGACAACTTCGTTCGATGTCTCGGTAATCTTGTCCATTGCCTCCATCATCTGATTCATCTGTACCTTGCTCTGCTGCATCATATCGTTGACACGGGAGGTCTCATCCGCAGACTTGTGTGCGTCCTCGGTATTCTCACGCACCTGCTCGGACACCGTCGTGGATGTTGCAACCAGCTCTTCGACCGAAGCAGCCTGCGTACTCGCACCCTCCGCAATGCTCTGTGCTGCCCGGGAAAGTTCGTCCGCGCCGGAAGAAACCTGTGCCGAACTGTTGATGATATCTTCGATCATTCCCTGCAGTGATCCGGAAATATGCATCATTGCATCTTTTACTTTTGCAAAATCACCCGCATAGTCATACTTGAGCTTAAATTTTAGTTTACCGTCCGCAAGACGATTTAATGCATAAGAAATTTCATCAATATAATTAATGTATTCTTTCAACCGGTCAACTGTCTTCTGAATCGAATCCGCAAGTTCTCCGATTTCGTTGTCCGAAGACACATTCAAAGATACATGAAGATTGCCTTTTGCAAGTTCCTGCGCAACACCATTCAGCGCAACGATCGGCTTGGTGATACTTGCCGCAAGACGCCGGACTGAAAGCACAAGAATTACAACGCCCGTAAGCACCAGAAGAATCACGATCACAATACACCGGATCAGGCTTGCAAAATATTCGCTGGACGGCATACAGCTTAAGGTATAATAATCGGTATCTCCGATCTGTCCGACATACCCCTGCTTTCCCTGACCTTCCGCGCGGTACTTGATTGCCTTGGCTTCACCGCTTTGGATTGCCTCAAGAACCGTTCCCGAAACATTCAGGTCCGCAAGATTCTGCTGCTCGTTCTCCTTATTCGGATGGTAAATGACCGTACCGTCTCCCATAACAAGGATGACAAATCCGTTATTTCCGATCTTGTAAGCCGGAAGAAGTTCCTCGATATGTTCCAGAGCGATATCCGCTCCGGCAACACCGATGATATTATTTCCGCTTTGATCATATACAGGAGCTGCCGCACTCAAAATCAACTGTCCCGTGCTCGCATCCTCATAGGCTGCCGTCAGAATCGTTTTCTTCTGTTCAACAGCCTGATACCAGCTGCGCTCCGTAATCTGAAAGCTGCTGTCACTGGTATATCCGTCCGACTGCGTCAATACGTTGGCATCGATATCACCGATCCAGACTGCAAGAATGTTATCTGCATCGTTCGCCGCAATCTCCTTCATATGGGAAAATACATTCTGATAACCATCCGTCTGTGTGATCAGATCCCCGGCACCGGTCTGCGTCATCAGATTCTGTATATCCGCATCCATCGCCATCTGTTCCACGATCGTCTCATACTTCTGGAAAAAGATCTCCAGCTGGTACGAAGCAGCCTTCGACTGCATCTGCAGATCGCTTTTCTGTGCACCAAGGCTGATATTTCCAACCATAATGGTGACAACCGCTGCCACAACAACAAAGATTGCAATGACAACCGTCAAAATTTTCATCTGCAGTTCTTTTGCAATCTGTTTCCTTTTGTGATTTGTTTTCTTCATTTTTACGCCCCTCTGAAAATAAACACTCTCAAAACTTTACCCCATTAAAGTGCCAATTTAAGTATACTACTTTTACCATCAAAAGCAAACATAATATTCCAAAAACCATCAAATATCTGTATTTTATTCTTTTTCAAGCAGTCCTGAATACGTATGATCAATTCCGAACGCCCCAAGAGGCGCTGTGATCACGATTGCCATGACCGCAACCGACAGAACAATATTTCCACATGGAAGCCCTGCCGCAAGCGGAACCGATCCGATCGCAGCCTGCACTGTTGCTTTCGGCAGATAGGCGATCACGCAGAAAAAGCGTTCCTTCCATGTCAACTTTGTTCCTGCAACGCAGATCATCACACCGACGGAACGAAATACAAGAGCCGCGAAGATCATAACGATTGCCGCGACACCGGCTTGCAGCGTATAACGGATATCGACCGCCGCACCGACCAGAACAAAAAGCACAACTTCCGCCGCAAGCCAGAGTTTTCCGAATTTTTCCGACAGACGTTTTGACACGAATGCAGTGCTTTTCAACCTGATCACACACGCCATACTGACCACCGCAAGAAGACCTGATACCGCAACGGTTCCTTCCAGCCATCCCTCAATCGCGATCAGAAGGAACGAAAAACCAAGCACAATGATCACTTTCATGCTGTTGCGCACACAGTGTTCTCGCGCATAGGCCGTCTCAAAGAACCGATACAGACCGTATCCGACAACGGCTCCCAGGAGAATGCCGAGCACAATGGATACCGGAATATTCACAAAATCGATCACATTGGCACTGCCGCCCTGCGCCATGCCGAGAAACGTGGTAAATAAGACAATGACAAAAATATCATCACACGATGCTCCCGCAAGGATCATCTGCGGTATCGCTTTGTCCGTGCCGTATTTTTTCTCCATCAGGCTGACCATACGCGGCACAACGACCGCCGGTGATACCGCAGCCAGCACCGCTC
>CAKRKX010000126.1 GCA_934358675.1 uncultured Agathobacter sp.
GTCAAGGCTGACATGATCGCCCTCCCAGACCATTCCGTTCTGCGCACGGTAGGTATCCCCGTTGCTGTCCCCGGTCTTGTTTCCGGTCAGTTTGTCATCGTCTCCGATCGCATTCGGCACGCTGACATAATCGTGCGTTCCACCGCCCTGTCCGGTTCCCCGTCCTGAGCCGCTGCCATCACCACTTCCGCCGTTGCCGGAGCCGCTTCCGTTTCCGCTGCCCTGTCCGTTCCCGTTTCCGCTGCCGGAACCGCTTCCATTACCGGTGCCATCGCCCGATCCCTGTCCGTCACCATTTCCGTTGCCGTCTCCGCTTGTGCCGTTTCCATTACTTCCGTTTGTTCCATTTGCGCCGTTTCCGTTGCTTCCATTGTTGCCGTCGCCGGAATTGCCGCTGTTCGCACTCGGTGTTCCGTTGCTTCCGTTTGAAGCACTCTGCGTACCGTTGCCGCTGCCCGACTGCTGCCCGTTCGCCTCCGCTGCCGCCTTCGCCATTGCCGCAGCCTCCGCCAAAGCACTCTGCTGCTCCTTAGAGAGTTCACTCGCCATACTCATAAGACTCTGGTTCGCCTGCTCGTATTTAAATCCAAGCTTGCTCTCCGCCGCATCGAGCGCCTCCCGGCTGTCCGCGCTGGATAATTCCTGCATCGAACGACTAAGTGTATCCTGCAATTCGGCAAGCTTTGCTTTCTGCTCATCGGTCAGGCTGCTCGTATCCATCTGCTCTAACGCATCGGCAAGCTCCTCCAGTTCATCCTGCTTCTCCTTCGCTTCCTGCCGGATCGCATGCCGCTGGCTTGCGACATTTCTCGCCTGCGAAGGCACGAACGCCAGTCCGCATGCCACCGCAAGCGATAACCCCATCGCGATCAGATGCTTTTTGTCCGGAACCACCCGGATCCTGATCTGCTTATTCGCGATCCCGTTTTGCAGCACTTTCACCGCATCGTGCCGCTGCATCGCCGCAAACGCACTCTCATCCGAAAGCTGTTCGTATGCGGTCTGTGTCCGCTCCTTCAATCCGAAGGTATCCAGTTTCTGCGCGGCTTCTTTCATACCGACGCGTTTTACAAAGGCATACACAAGTCCCGCAAGAAATGCCACAAGAAGCGCGATGCCTGCGCACACATGCACATAGTAGAACGGAATCCAGATGGATACCGCCTCAAGCATGATTGCAGCAACACCTGCACAAGCCAGAAGGCAGGTGCAGGTATCGAGTGTCTTTGCAATATTTAATTTCCGTCTGCCCTGCCGGATGGCGCGCAGAAGATAATTTCGTTCATCCATAGATTTTGCTCCGTCTTAATTGCCGCTCATCTGCTTCTTTGCAAGCTTTGCGGCTTTGCCTTTTGACACCGGGCTGATCCGCTTCGCTGCGATTGCAAGGAAAATCACGGAAATTGCCACAAACACGATCGTTGAGACGATCAGCCACCAGTAACCCGAAGACAGAAACTTCATGATCGGCATATTTTTCGTCTGATCGATCATATTGCCGATCATCGACTCCTGCGTCATTGTCTGTCCCACGAACTCCGCCAGATAGACTGCCGGATTCAAAAGCAGGCATCCGATCATGTCCTCCGCATCTTTGGCGTAATCCGTCATCGGACCGATCAGATAGACCGGAAGCGCCGTCACAACGAAGAAGATCATATAAATTCCATAGGAGACAATGACCGCCGTAATGCTCTTGCGGCAGATTGAGGAACACATGATTCCGATGCTCGCTGCAAAAAGCGAGACGAGCAGCGCTACCGCGATAAACCAGAACAGATAGCTCCATGATAATCCGCCCACAACGAAAGTAAGTGCCATAACCGGAACGCTCGCCACAACAAAAAGCATGCCCTGTAACACAGCTGTCATCACTTTACCCATAATAATGGACCACGGCGTCATGCTCGTTGTCATCATAATATCAAACGTCTGACGCTCCTTCTCTCCCGAGATTGCCGAGGACGTATGAATCGGGATGATCACACCGAGGATCACCCACTGTGTCACGGCAAGAACCGGATACAGCCACACAATACTTGCGTAAACATTGTCATCCGAGTAACGATTCTGTCTCGTAATAAAAATCATCGCCACAAAGAATACCAGTGCCATAATGATCTCATACACAAAGACTTCGACACACATCTTATAGCTTCGTGACTGTACTTTTACGTCTTTTTTAATGATTGGATTCAGCCGCATTCTGTGCACCTCCTGTCAATTCCATAAATAAGGATTCCAAGTTGCCTTCCTGCTTGTGGAATCCGGTCACAAGCACCTGTTCTGCGATCATCTGTCCGATCATCTGCGCCACATCCTGCTCCGATGCCTTGCAGGTCAGCTTCAGTTCCTTCTCTCCGATCGAATCGACTGTAATTCCGACTCGCTCCTTTGCGATACGCACCGCAGTCTCCATGCCTTCACCGACATTCACGATCAGCTGGTCGTGACCGAATACGCTCTCCATGACATCCTCGATCTTGCCTGCCGCAACAAGCTGTCCTTTGTTCATGATTCCGATGCTGTTACACATCTCGGAAAGTTCGGAGAGAATGTGTGAGCTGATCACGATCGTCTTACCCATGCTTTTTAGATTCAAGAGAAGTTCCTTCATCTCCACACGCGCGCGCGGATCGAGTCCGGAATTCGGCTCATCAAGCACCAGAAGTGCCGGATTGTGAATGAGCGCCCGCGCCACACAGAGGCGCTGTTTCATTCCGCGGGATAAGGTATCGACATACACTTCCTTTTTATCCGACAGATTAACCAGTTCGAGCAGATCGTCCGAGATCCGCGCGATCTCACGCGAAGTCATGCGGTACATCGAACCGTAAAAATCCATATATTCTTTCACTTTTAAGTTATCGTACACACCGAAGAAATCCGGCACATAACCGATCTGCCGCTTGATCTCCTTCGGGTTTGACAGCGCATCCACGCCGTTGATACAGATGCTTCCGGCCGTCGGCGGCATCAGACCGCACACCATGCGGATCGTTGTTGTCTTGCCGGCACCGTTCGGACCTGCGAATCCGAACAGATCTCCCTGCGGCACATGCAGATTCAGGTCATTGACTGCAAGAAATTTGCCGTAATTCTTATATAAATGACTAATTTGAAGCATTGCCAACCTCCTGTTCCGCGTTCACATAGAAACAACTGTATGCGTGCTCATTCTTCTCCGATGTTGCTTTCTGGTCGCTCTCGCCGGTCACACCGGTCACCGTCACGCATTTGCTCGTATCCGCTGCGTGCTGTCTGCCTTCACACATACCGACGATCAATGTTGCAACAACATCCTTATCTTCCACCACATCATTCGATCCGTAATTATAGTAATCGACCAGACTGTCAAAGATATCTTCCAGATAGGCGTTCGCCTGATTGTAAACACACCGCTTATTCTTGACTGCCTCGGCGATATCCACGGTTTCGCCCGCTTTCACATCCTTAAGGATCAACACATAATCGTCCGTCTGCAATGCAATATACGGAAAATCCTTGTTCGTATTGTTTGTCACGGTTCCGCTCTGCGCACTGCTGCTCAGACAGATCTTGTCCGTATCGATCGTTCCCACGGAGATTCCGCTGCCGACCGCCTTCATATATTCGTTTTCAAAGTTATTTCCCGGATTGGCACCGATACGTATCTCCTCCCCGTCGTACACTACATGATTCGTGTAGTTTGGCGCATTTCTCCATGTTCCGAACGCTGAGAACGCTGCCCCCGCATAGGTATAGTTATCTCCCAATTTGGTTGACCATTCTTTCGTGCCGGAATGGTAGCCCAACAGATAGGTTGTCATAGCCGGATCATCCTCGCTGCTCGCCTCCTGCACCGATACGGAGTAGAGTTTGGTGCCTTTGACCTGCAAACCGTTACCGAAGAGATAAACAATTCCCACGAACGCCACACCGAGAAGTGGAATCCCTACCCAGTACCATTCGCTTCGCTTTGCCTTGCGCAGGATCACATACAGAACCGGACCTACAAGGATCGCATAGATAATGATCAGGATCTTCAACGATGAAAAATTCACATCCGTAAACTGACGGTCGATCACATTCATCGCACGGCTTCCCATATAAGACCAGCCGTTATAGCTGTCATAGTTGGACGCTTTCAGCGAATTGTACTGCACCTCATCATAAAGGGAATAGCAGACATCCGCCCCACCGCTTTGCATCTGCGGATCAGAAAGCGAGATTCCGAGTACCATCACACTTCCCTGTCCGACCTGAATGTTCCAGCCCGGATGCTCGGAACTGAAATATCCGTTCGTTCCACTGCAGGTAAACTCGGAATAATCCATATCCTGCAGATTGATGCCGTTGTTGACGTATGCGTTGAAGTTTCCCTGATTCTTGCCAAGGAGCTTCGATGCCTCATTCGGCTTGCCCGCCTCCGTCGTGGAAACATAAGTCAGCCCGAGAAATCCGTTGGAAAAAGAAGAGATCATATCCTCTCCCCTGTTTCCGGTTCCGATGATGAGCCAGCCCCCCTGGTCAACCCAGTCCTCGATTGCTGCGATCTGCTTCGCATCGAGCACGCTCATATCAAAATTATCAATAACGAGGAAATACAGACCGCTCAGGCTTTTTTTCAGCTCACTCACAGACACATCAACAAGATTGATATCGCGATCCGTGTTGTCCACGTAATAAGTCTGTCCCGCCATCTGCATGTAGGAGAGCGCATCAAAATCTTCCGACAGTATGCCGACCGTAATCTTTGCCGCCTTGTCGCCAAGGATACCTGTCAGCTTGACCTGCTGCAATACTTCTCCCTGATCATCAAGGAAAGTGATGAGCGCGATTCCTCTTGAGGACTCATAATCCTCCACCGGGATCGTCAGCATATACTGTTTCTGGCCGCCCTCCGGCAGAGCCATCTTCGTATCAAACGCACTGTACGCATTCGAACCGCCATCCGCGATCATCTGAAAACGTACCGTTCCGTCAAAATCTTTCCCTTCGTTGGAAACTGTAATCTGAAATGTACCTGATGTGGTGTCCTGCTTGAGCAGAACCGCATCCCCTGTGAATTGCTGCGTCTCATCGGCTTTCACCCGCACCGGTGCCATGATCGAACTGAACATGATCACACACATGAAAATGAGTACCGCAGCGGTCAATCGTTTGGTCATAACTTCCTCCTTCTACAAACTACATTTCTTTCTGATAACTACTATAGCATAAGTGAAGTCGAAAGGTCTTTTAAGAATTGCTACAATTTCTTTAAGATTTTATGAATATGCATAAGTTTGCATAAAAATAAGGGCACCTGATTGCTCAAGTCCCCTCATTATCTTAGCATATGGTCTAATCTTTTCCAACTATTTGAGTTTACCATACTCCTCATCCGTCACCGGCTCACACCACTCGTTTGAGGTCTCCTCGCCCGACACCTCGACTGCCAGATGTGAGAACCAGCTATCCGGCGCTGCTCCGTGCCAATGCTTGACTTCTGCCGGAATATTGATGCAGTCGCCCGGATGCAGTTCAACGGCTTCTTTGCCCTCTTCCTGATAGTAGCCGCGTGCATTGTTAAGCAGCTTGCCCTCTACGATCGTTGTCCCCG
>CAKRKX010000127.1 GCA_934358675.1 uncultured Agathobacter sp.
GGGTTATGACTGTGCGCTTGGTGCGATTGAGATGGTCAATCTGCTTCGGGAGATTGACGCCTAGTGAAAAGAAAAAGAAGGAGTTTCCGTTTGCCGGAATCTCCTTCTTTTGTAAATATATGAAGAATTATGAATTAACGATTATCTGCGATACCGAATGCCTGCTGGCGAATATACGGTACTGCGATCAGTGCCGGATAGAGAACGGCAGAGATGATAAGTCCACCGACACCCTGAATGATATTAGCAGGAATGCTTTCGAAAGCACCGGCTCCGTAAATAAAGTATTCGCATACAAAGTAACCGCCTGCTACGAAAATAATGTCAATGACACCGCCAAGAAGAACGCCGATATAGCGGGTGGTGTTTGACTTGCCGATCGCACGGTAAACAAGTCCGGTTGCCAATGCGATCAATCCTTTGATCACAAAAGTAATTGGGACATAGATAAAATATCCACCGATCAGATCTGCCATACAGGAGCCGAGTCCTGCGGCTGCAAATCCATACCATGGTCCTAAGACAACGCCGGAAAGAATGACGATCGCATCACCAACATGGATGTATCCGCTTGTTCCCGGGGTCGGAATTTTCATGATCATTGTTGCAACACATGCCAGTGCTGCAAATAAAGCAGTCAAAATAAGCTTTTTTAATTTCTCACTTGTCATAACAAAACCTCTTTTCTGTTGTTTTCTCCAATATAACGCATAAGTGGACTTGGGGAAAGAACCAATTTTGTTCAAAAATATAGGATCAGATTCAAGGTGGAGAGGCTGACGGAAAAGTGATATAATAAAACATAATATGTGCCGGACGGCGGAAACGTCGATTCCGGAGCTGATCAAGAAAGGAAGCAATAGAATTATGTGGGCATATGAAAGTGTATTTTACCAGATTTATCCGTTGGGATTCTGTGGAGCGCCGTTTGAGAACGACGGTGTGCTGGAACACAGAATCAAGAAGGTAAATGATTGGATTCCTCATATTAAGAAGGTGGGGGCCAATGCGATTTATTTCTCGCCGGTGTTTGAATCGGATACACATGGATATAATACAAGAGACTACACAAAGATTGATACAAGACTTGGAACAAATGCTGATTTTGCCGAAGTGTGTGACAATCTTCATAAGGAAGGTATCAAAGTTGTTTTAGATGGCGTGTTCAACCATGTCGGAAGAGGATTCTGGGCTTTTCAGGATGTACTCAAAAACAGAGAGCAGTCACCGTATGTAAATTGGTTCGGACGGATCGCTTTTGACGGCAACTCTAACTACAATGATGGATTGTGGTATGAAGGCTGGGAAGGAAACTACGATCTTGTAAAGTTGAATCTGCGCAATGAGGAAGTGATCAACCATATCTTTGATGCTATTCGAGGCTGGGTAAAAGAATTTGATATTGACGGTCTGCGATTGGATGTGGCATATTGTCTGGATCATGATTTTATCCGAAGCCTGCGCCATTTCTGCAATGAATTAAAGCCTGATTTCTTTTTGCTCGGAGAGACATTGCATGGGGATTACAACCAGATCATGAATGATGAGATGTTGCATTCTGTGACAAATTACGAGTGCTACAAGGGACTTCACTCCAGTTTCAATAGCATGAATATGTTTGAAATCAATCATTCTCTGCTCCGACAGTTTGGACCGGAGAACTGGACTCTTTACAAAGGCAAGCATCTTCTCTCTTTCGTGGATAACCATGATGTGACAAGGGTTGCTTCTATTTTAAATAATAAGAAGCATCTGCCGCTCATTTATGCGCTTGCGTTCGGTATGCCGGGGATTCCGTGTGTATATTATGGAAGCGAGTGGGGCGCAGAAGGTCGCAAGGAAGATGGAGATCCGGCACTTCGTATATCGTTTGATGAACCTCAGTGGAATGAACTGACAGATTTTATCGCAAAATTGAGTGAGGCAAAGAAGTCTTCAAAGGCATTGCAGTATGGCAACTTTACTTCTACGGTTCTGACGAATGGACAGTGTGTATTCCAGCGAGAGTGGGAAGGCGAGCGTGTCTATGTGACGATCAATGCGACGGATCAGGATTTCTGGGCAGGATTTGATGCGGGTGTATCGCAGGCAACGAATCTGATCAGTGGTGATAATATAGAATTAAATGGAGGTTTAACTCTTCCAGCCTATTCCGCAATGTTCCTGAAAGTATAATAATTTAAAAGATGGCGGCAACATTGGAAACAGGCTGTGCAAAAATGAATGGGAATAGATAAATGATAGATGATTTTGACTTGACACAAATTACGGAACCGCTGCAGGCTTGGTTCGATACACATGCGCGAGTCCTTCCGTGGCGGGATCAGCCGAGCGCCTATTATGTCTGGATTTCCGAAATTATGCTGCAGCAGACCCGAGTGGAGGCGGTAAAGCCGTATTTTGAACGGTTTATCAAGGAACTCCCGGATGTGAAAGCTCTGGCGGAATGTCCGGAGGATCGGTATCTCAAGCTCTGGGAGGGACTCGGATATTATAACCGTGTGCGGAATCTGAATGCAGCGGCGCAACAGATCATGGATATGTATGATGGTGTAATTCCGGATTCTTATGAGGAATTGTTAAATCTAAAAGGAATCGGAGCCTATACCGCAGGCGCGATCGCTTCGATCGCATATAATAAGCCGGTTCCGGCAGTGGACGGAAATGTGCTGCGTGTAATTTCCCGTGTGTGTGCGGACGACTCGGATATTATGAAGCAATCCGTACGCAATCATATGCAGGATCGTCTGCAACAGTTGATGGAAAGCCAGCAGGGATTACTTGTTCCGAGAAAGTTTAATCAGGCTTTAATGGAACTGGGCGCGATGGTATGTGTGCCGAACGGTGCGCCGCACTGTGAGGAATGTCCGTGGCAGGATTTCTGCAAGGCAAGATTGCAGGACCGTATTGAAGAACTTCCGGTCAGGAAAAAGAAAGCAGCACGCAGGATGGAAGATAAGACGGTTTTCGTTCTTCGTGACGGTGAGAAGGTGGCACTTCATAAGCGCCCGGCAAAGGGACTTCTTGCCGGATTGTATGAACTGCCGAATTGTGAACAAAAATTAAATCAGGAAGAAGCTTTACAATACGTGGAAAGTCTCGGCTATCGACCAATCCGTATCGTGCCGCTTGCCGAAGCAAAGCATATCTTTTCACATGTCGAGTGGCATATGAAAGGCTATGCGGTATTGATCGAGGAACCCGGACGGGAACTTATTCCGGATGATGGCGCTAAGAGTGATACAGAACGCAAAAATAAGCAGAAAGCAAACGAGCTTCTCTTTGTGGAGGCTGCCGATGCAAGGGAGCGTTATGCGGTGCCGAGTGCTTTTTCCGCGTATTGGAAGGCGATTATCGATTCCGCGGAACTGCTGTAAGTCTGCGGTGAATCTTCTGCGGTGCATCTTTGATGCATCGCCCCTGCATCGCCCCTGCATCGCTCCTGCATCGCCCCCAACATCACAACCATAAATAAAAACCGGTGTCATCCGACACCGGTTTTCTATGAAAAAGATTAGTATGAGAAAGAAAATCTTGTATTTAAAGGGAGGACCTCGCGCCTTGTAAGGGTGCGAGGAATATGAAAAAGAAAAAATTTATTTCTTATCTATGATGCTAGTATATCGGGTAATTGTGAAATTGGTATGTGGAGATTATGATAAGTTTGTAAATAAAATATGAACAGAACATGAATCCTAAATAGAAAGTTAAGAGAATGTTAAGCAAAAATAGTTCGACTCCAAGTTCAAAAAGTGTATAATAAGAAAGAAGTTGAGAGTACTATGAAAAAGGGGAAAATTACATATGTATGATTGCATTATTGTAGGAGCCGGTATTGCCGGGGCAACGGTTGCCCGTAAACTGGCGGAGGAGAAAGACAAAAAAGTTCTGGTTTTGGAGCGCAGAAACCATATTGGCGGCAACTGCTACGACAAGCCGGACGAACATGGAATTTTAATTCATGAGTACGGCCCGCATATTTTCCATACGGGAGATGAGGGCGTTCGTGAATTTTTATCGCGTTTTACCGAGTGGTATGATTTCGGACACGAAGTGGTTGCGAAGGTGGGAGACAAGCTGATCCCGGTTCCGTTTAACTTAAACACACTGCACATGGTCTATGATCAGGAGAAGGCGGATCGCCTTGAGAAGAAGCTGATTGAGGAGTACGGCCTTGACAGTCGTGTGCCGATCATGAAGCTGCGTGAGAGCACAGACGCGGATGTGCGCGAGATCGCTGACTATGTGTACAAGAATGTGTTCTTATATTACACGATGAAGCAGTGGGGACAGACGCCGGAGGAGATCAGTCCGGAAGTTACGGGACGTGTTCCTGTCGTTATCTCTTATGATAATCGCTATTTCAAGGATAAGTACCAGAGTGTGCCGATCGATGGATTTACGCCGATGTTTGAGGCGATGCTCGATCATCCGAACATTGAGGTGCGTACCGGTGTTGACTGCAGCGATGTGCTGGATTTCAAGGATGGTAAGCTTTATTTTGAAAAAGCAGAGTTTGCCGGAGATCTGGTATACACAGGAGCACTTGATGAGCTGTTTGACTGTAAGTTTGGCAGACTTCCTTATCGTTCACTGAACTTTAAGTTTGAGCATCAGGATCAGGATTCGTTCCAGGATCACAGTGTTGTAAATTACACAGTAAGCGAGGATTTCACCAGAATTACCGAGTTTAAGTTCCTGACCGGACAAAAAGATACCGACGGAACAACGATCGTGCGTGAGTACCCGTTTGCTTACACCGGTGCGGAGGGAGAGATTCCTTACTATGCTATTTTAAATGATGAGAACAATGCGTTATATGAGAAATATCGCGTTTTGACCGATGAATTCGGCAAATTCCATCTGCTTGGAAGACTTGCCGAGTATAAATACTACAACATTGATGCCATGTGCCGTAAGGCAATGGAGCTCGCGGAGGAAATAGGATGAAATTACTGACTTTTGCAATACCATGCTACAATTCACAGGATTATATGGAGCACTGTATCAATTCTATTCTGCCGGGGGGCGATGATGTGGAAATTCTGATCATCGATGACGGCTCAAAGGATCGCACCGCGGAGATCGCGGATGATTACGAGAGACGTTATCCGGGCATTGTGCGCGCAATCCATCAGGAGAATGGCGGTCACGGAGAGGCAGTCAACGCCGGAATCCGTAACGCAACAGGATTGTATTTCAAGGTTGTCGACAGTGATGACTGGGTAGACGCGGATGCGTACAAGAAGATTCTCGCCAAATTAAAGGAGTTTGCCGGCGGACCGACAACGCTCGATATGCTGCTCGCCAATTATGTCTATGAGAAAGAGGGAACAAAGCATAAAAAAGTAATGCGTCAGACCGGATTTCCGCAGGACCAGGTGTTTACATGGAGTGACATCCGCCACTTCTACAAGGGACATTACATTCTGATGCATTCGGTTATTTATCGCACAAAGCTGCTTCGCGAATGTGGACTTGAGCTGCCGAAGCACACATTTTATGTGGATAACATTTATGTGTACAAGCCGCTTCCACATGTTCGTACCATGTATTAC
>CAKRKX010000128.1 GCA_934358675.1 uncultured Agathobacter sp.
ATTTTGAAAGGAGTGGTTGTAATGGGTACAGCAATCGTATTAGTCGTATTGCTTATCGTAGTTGCACTGGCTGCTAAGAGTCTTATAAAAGATAAAAAAAATGGGAAATCCATATCCTGTGGCGGTGACTGCAAACACTGTCACGGATGCCATTAATTAAATGTTCAACGACGAGAAGGCCGGCTGCATCCGGTCTTTTTGGCGTTGAACAAAACTTTTTCCGGTCAAAGCCTGCTCATAGGGGAACGCTACTTGAATCAGAGAATCTCGCATGATATAATTTTTTGTTGGATAAAATAGGAAGGGGATTCAAAAAGGAACATATCATGAAAAAACTATTGATCTATCTGAGAGATTATAAAAAGGAATGCGTTCTCGCACCTCTTTTTAAGTTGCTGGAGGCTTCGTTCGAGCTGATCGTGCCTCTGGTTATGGCTGCAATCATCGATCACGGTATTGCAGTATCGGATCGCCCGTACATCCTCAAGATGGGCGGCGCTCTCGTTTTACTTGCGCTGGTCGGACTGACCTGCTCGATCACGGCGCAGTATTTTGCCGCAAAGGCAGCCGTTGGCTTTGCTACAAAGCTTCGGTATTCACTGTTTTCCCATATCGGAACATTATCATTTACAGAGATGGATGTTGTCGGAAGTTCGACACTCATCACGCGAATCACGAGTGATATCAATCAGGTACAGTCGGGCGTGAATATGGTGCTTCGCCTTTTTTTACGTTCACCGTTTATCGTATTCGGTGCCATGATCATGGCATTTACGGTTAATGTGAAGGCAGCACTCGTATTTGTTGTGACAATCCCGCTGCTTTCCATCGTTGTATTCTCGGTCATGCTGGCGAGTATTCCGCTTTTTAAGAAAGTGCAGAGCGGACTTGATCAGGTACTCGGACATACGAGAGAGAACCTTGAGGGTGCGCGTGTCATCCGTGCTTTTAATAAAGAAGAGGATGAGGCGAGAGAGTTTAATGCAAGCAACGAGTTCTTGACGAACATGCAGCTTGTGGTCGGACGTATCTCCACGCTGATGAACCCGTTGACCTACATTATCATCAACTGCGCGATCATCGCAGTCATCTGGGTCGGCGGCAAGCAGGTGTACGGAGGCATCATCACACAGGGTGAAGTGGTAGCGCTTGTCAACTATATGTCGCAGATCCTTGTGGAGCTGGTCAAGCTTGCCAACCTGATCATTTTGATCAACAAGGCGATCGCCTGCGGAAACCGTATCGAGGAAGTGCTTGAGACGAAGTCCACGATCGTGAACAATCCGGTCAAGAGTGCAGAGGACAAGCCGTATACGGGCGACGATGCGGTTGTATTTTCGCATGTGTCGATGTCCTATGCATCCACTTCGGAGGAAGCGCTCACTGATATTGATTTTACGGCAAAGAAGGGTCAGACGATCGGTATCATCGGTGGTACCGGTTCCGGTAAGTCATCGGTTGTCAATCTGATCCCGCGTTTCTACGATGTGTCAAAGGGAAGCGTGGCGATCGACGGCAAGGATGTGCGCGACTACAATCTGACCGAGCTTCGTGACAAGATCGGTGTCGTTATGCAAAAAGCGGTATTATTTCAGGGAACGATCGCGGAGAACCTGCGCTGGGGTAGGCCGGACGCAACGGATGAGGAACTGTGGCATGCCATTGAGGTGGCACAGGCGACCGATGTTGTGGAAGGAAAAGAAGGCAAGCTGGATCATATGATCGAGCAGGGCGGACGCAACCTGTCCGGCGGACAGAAGCAGCGTCTGACGATCGCGCGCGCGGTTGTAAAAGACCCGGATATTTTAATTTTGGACGACAGTGCATCCGCACTTGATTTTGCGACCGATGCAAGACTCCGTGCCGCACTTCGCAACTTACAGGGGAATAAGACTATTTTTGTCGTATCGCAGAGAACTTCATCCATCCAGTTTGCGGACAAGATTATCGTTATGGATGACGGACAGGTGGCGGGCATCGGAACACACGATGAGCTGCTGAATAACTGTGAGGTTTACCGTGAGATCTACGAATCTCAGTTTAAGAAAGAAGATTTAGAGAAATCCAAAGAAGGAGGTGTCAGATAATGCAGTCCAAAGAGAAGAGACAGGGACAGATGGAAACATTAAAGAAAGTTCTTCATTATATGAAGCATTATATTCCGCTTCTTGTGTTGTCGATCATTCTGGCAACCGTGAGTGTGGCACTGACGCTGTATTTCCCGATCATTACCGGTAAGGCGATCGATCTGATCCTTGCAAAAGGCAAGGTGGATTTCGACGGAATACTCGTACTGGCTAAGGAAGGTGTGATCGTGATCGCGATCACGGCTGCCGCACAGTGGGTTATGAATATGGCAAACAACCGCATGACCTACAACATTGTAAGAGATATTCGTAAGGATGCGTTCGACAAGATCGAGAAGCTTCCGTTCAGTTACATTGACAGCCATTCACATGGAGATATGGTCAGTCGTATCATCGCAGATGTTGACACGTTTGCGGACGGACTTCTGATGGGATTTACCCAGCTTTTCACCGGTCTTGCAACGATCATCGGAACATTGATCTTTATGCTTACGATCAATATCAAGATTACGATTGTGGTTGTTATCCTGACACCGTTATCACTTTTTGTGGCAAGCTTTATCGCGAAGAAGACCTATTCGATGTTCCAGTTACAGTCGAAGACACGTGGTGAGCAGACGGCACTCATTGAGGAGATGATCGGCAACCAGAAGGTTGTACAGGCATTCAACCATGAGGATGAGGCATTGGAAGAGTTTGACGAGATCAACAACCGCCTGCAGAAGTATTCGCTGCGCGCGACGTTTTTCTCAAGTCTGGTAAATCCGAGCACACGTTTTATCAACAGTCTTGTGTATGCTGCGGTCGGTATTGCAGGCGCATTTGCCGTGATTATTACCGGAGGCGCATTCTCGGTTGGTAGCCTGTCGTGCTTTTTATCTTACGCAAACCAGTACACAAAGCCGTTTAATGAGATCTCCGGTGTTGTCACGGAGCTTCAGAACGCGTTGGCATGTGCAGCACGCATCTTCGAACTGATCGAGGAGCCTGCGGAAGTGCCGGACGATGCGGATGCGTATGTGCTTGAGACGGCGGACGGAACCGTGGATATCGAGGATGTTTATTTCTCCTATGTACCGGAGCAGCATCTGATCGAAGATTTCAATCTTCATGTTAAGCCGGGACAGCGTATCGCGATCGTCGGACCGACCGGATGCGGAAAGACAACGCTGATCAATCTTCTGATGCGTTTCTATGACACGAATTCCGGCAAAATCAAGGTCAGCGACCACGATATCCGGCATATGACCAGACACAGCCTGCGTGCAAACTATGGTATGGTACTTCAGGAGACGTGGCTGAAAAAAGGCACGATCCGCGACAATATCTGTATGGGTAAGCCGGATGCGACGGAAGAGGAGATGATCGCTGCCGCAAAGGCATCGCATGCGCACAGCTTTATCAAGCGTCTGCCGCATGGATATGACACCGTGATCACGGAGGACGGAGGCAATCTGTCACAGGGACAGAAGCAGCTGCTTTGTATTACAAGAGTTATGCTCTGCCTGCCGCCGATGCTGATTCTCGATGAAGCGACTTCATCCATTGATACACGTACCGAGATCCGCATTCAGAAGGCGTTCCTGACAATGATGCAGGGAAGAACAAGCTTTATCGTAGCGCACCGTTTGTCAACGATCCGCGAGGCGGATGTGATCCTTGTTATGAAGGACGGTAAGATCATCGAGCAGGGCAATCATGAGACGCTGCTTGCGCAGAACGGATTTTATGCAAATCTGTACAACAGCCAGTTCGCTTAAGAGGAGAGTTTTCCTTTTGTGAAATCAAAAATAGAAGTATTAGAAAACGGATATCCATGAGCGGATATCCGTTTTTGAGTTCTGATAAGTTGTTGAAACCGGCAAAACTTATTCATCTTTCTTGTCCGGGTCCTGATAAGAATATGCGTTGGAAATCTTGCAGTTCTCGGTGATCAGTGTGACCGGATCGCGGTAGAATGCGATCACCGGAGTGCCGACATCGAGTGTTTCAAAAAGCTTCTTGGCAATTTTTGCCGGAACATTGATACAACCGTGTGATCCGGATGTCTTATAGATGTCACCACCAAATGTGCTGCGCCAGCTTGCATCGTGGATTCCCACGTTGTAGGCAAACGGCATAAAGTATTTGACATCGGAGGCATAATTCTCGCCGACCAATGTGGCATCTCTCTGTTTATATGCAATCTTGAATACGCCGTCCGGTGAACCGTTTTTCCTTGCAATATTGCCGGAGACGATATCGGTTTCCGTGATCAGCTTGCCTTCTTTATAGTACCACAGGTGCTGCTTCGTGTAATCAATCTCAACGTAAGTATCGCCGATATCATCGAGTCCGCTCTGTTTGGCGGTCTGCTCGTAGATTGGTTCACGTTCTACCGGTTTGCCGCCGGAGAGATCGGCCTTGATCTGTTCGGCT
This sequence comes from uncultured Agathobacter sp., assembly GCA_934358675.1. GTDB lineage: Bacteria > Bacillota > Clostridia > Lachnospirales > Lachnospiraceae > Roseburia. Next base: position 4,506 of record CAKRKX010000128.1, read on the forward strand.
TCTTTTGCCTTGCTGATGACCCAGCCGTAATCGCCGCCTCCGATCTTGACGGTATCACCGGAAGATGTTTTAAACTTCCGGACATCGCCGTATGTATTGTAGGTGCTGGCAAGATGCTGTACGAACTGTGCAACCTTGTCTTCGTTTAATGTCACGGTTCCGTCATCACCGATGTTAAGCATATGAAGGATCGTTTTCGAGTCAAGATTTTCATCCACGTCGTCGATCAGATAATGGATCGTGGAGGAGGTGTACTTCGTAATGTTTGCCATCGTATCGCTGATGATGCTGTCTGAGGCATGCACGGCAGGTTCCTCGTAGCAGGCATCGGAGAGCGTAAGCTTTGTCTCCTGATTGTCGATCGCCTGTGTGATCTCACTTAGGATCTCGTCACGGATCGGAGCGTTTCCGTCGATCTCGTCAACGACTTTGGCATCGTCTTCCGACAGATCAATGCGTGCATCTTCCGGCTGCGTGATATAATCCTCGTCGAAAATCTGCAGCCCGTTGATCAGTCCCTCGAGTGCCGCCTCGTCGTAGGTGAACGAGCGGTTCATATCATAGCTGTGGGATTTGAGGATATCCACAGGCCACGTAAATCCGTTCTGCTTTTTGAGAAGCGCTTCTTCCTCACCGGCTGCCTCGTACTGGTAATCAAAATCAGGACCGGCGATCAGAAATTTGTTATCCAGCCGATCGTAAACCGTCAGCAGATAGGTGCTTGCTCCGTCAATGTGTTTGTTTTCCACATATTCCGCGGTCTTATTACCACAGGCGAGTTCGCCGATCGTTGTCTTCGGGAAAAAGTGTTTGTTGTAGTAAATGCCAAAGCCGACATAGACTCCGACAAGTGCGGCTGCAGTACCGGTCAGCGCGGCAAGTGCGATCGAGCGTATGCGGCGCTTCCTGCGTCGGGCAGTCAGGCTGGTTGTGTTTTTTGCCATAAAATATTCCTCCTCGTATTATATAGTAGTAGTTTTTAGAGACCCTCTCCAAGGTCTTTTTAACTATTAAGTCATAGTCTTTTCTTT
>CAKRKX010000129.1 GCA_934358675.1 uncultured Agathobacter sp.
GCATATGCGAGGGCGTCTTTGTGGCGGGAGCGACCGTGCTCGTTCATTATCTGTATCATATGGCTGCGGAGCTTGGACATGCGCTGGGGGAAAATGCGACGGAGGCTGCCCTCCAGCCGGCATACCGGAGCGATGGCAGGATCCACGCGCTCGCGGAGGCGGTGGACGAGCTGTCGGTCGCATTCTCTGCGATGGGAGGCAAACGCGAAGTATCCGGAAATGAGAGCGTGGAACTGTTGCAGCAGGAGATTACGGGAAAGCTGTGCGCGGCATGTGACGGCTGTGCGATCTGCTGGGAGCAAAAGGAGAGCGACCTGTCGCGGCGCGTCAGGCGGATGCTTCTGGCGGTGATCGCGCATCATCCGAGGGAGGAGATCCTTGAGAAAAATTATGTGCAGGAATGTCCGCGGTATTCGTGGATGGTGGAGGAGGCCATCTGGGCGTTCTCCCGCATGGAGCTCAATGAGGCGTGGTACAAAAGACTGCGGGACAACCGCCGGGTGATCGCGGATCAGCTGGACGCGATGGCGCTTGTCATGCAGGACTGGACGAAGGAACACACGAATCTGGATGCGCAGTCGAAGGTGCTTCTGGCGAAGATCGCCTACGAGGTGAAGGAGCGCGGGCTTCTTGCCGAGCAGATCCATCTGTATGAGGATGAGCACAAGCGAAAGTCGGTAACGGCGGTCGTCTCCAGCAAATGGGGCGGAGGTATTCCATCGAAGAATTATCTGCGTGCGCTCGAGCTGGCAACGGGGCTGTCACTTCGTCTGCAGCAGGATGCGCGCTCGATCCTGACAAAGGATCCGGTCGCAATCACGGCGTATGAGGACACCGCGTTCTATGTGATGTCGGCGGTTGCAGCGAAGGCGCAGGAACATTCCCAGGCAAATGGCGATAATTTCTCGCTTTTTACCCTGGATGACGGCAACTGCCACATCTGTCTGTCGGACGGCATGGGCAGCGGCGCGGCGGCGAGCAAGGAGAGCGAGATGGTCGTGGAGCTGATCGAGAAGCTGATGGAGGCGGGGTTCCCGTGGGAGACCGCTATCCGCATGATGAATTCCGCGATGGTACTTAAAGGTGACAACGATTCGTATTCGACGCTGGATTTCGCGGGGATCGATCTGTACACCGGAGAGCTTGCCGTCACGAAGATCGGGGCGGCGGCATCGTTTGTGCGAACGAAAAAAGAGGTGCACTGCATGAGCCGGGCGTCGCTCCCGGCGGGGGTGGATACCGATCAGGTTCCGGACGCGCAGCACCGCAGACTCGCCGGCGGGGATTTCCTTGTAATGGTCACAGATGGTGTGTTAGAATATCTACATGTGAAAAATCCGGAAGAAACTTTTGCGGATATGATACGTGAGATTAAAACCGATAATGCCGGTGTGCTCGCCGATACACTGATGGAGCGTGTGATGCTCTACACGGGCGGGCATGTGCCTGACGATATGACGATCGTCGTTGCCGGTATCTGGGAGAAATAATGGTTGAGCAGGTTGCAAACGAGATCAGACAATGGAATATGATCGCTCCGGGGGATCATGTGATCGCCGGGGTGTCAGGTGGCGCGGATTCGATCTGCCTGTGCTGTGTGTTGGCGGATCTGACCGCGGAGCTTGATTTTACACTTACGGTGGTGCATGTGGAGCACGGTATCCGCGGAACGGAGAGCGTGGCGGATGCGGCGTTTGTGCAGGCGTTCTGTCAGGCGCACGGGATTGACTGTGTGATCCGTGCGGTCGATGTTCCGGCTTATGTGGCAAAGCATCACATCGGCGAGGAGGAAGCGGCGCGTCTGCTGCGCTATGAGATGTTTCGCAGGGAGGCGGCAAATGATCCGACTTGCAGGATCGCATTGGCGCATCATATGGAGGATAATGCGGAGACGGTGCTTTTTCAGATGGTGCGGGGCAGCGGGCTGGACGGCATGTGCGGCATCCGTCCGGTGCGAAGAGAAGCGTCGGGCGTGATGTACATCCGTCCGCTTCTCGGGTGCAGCCGCAAACAGATCGAACAGGAACTGGCGCGGCGCGGACAGGCTTACCGCACGGATGCGACGAATGCGGATACGGCATACAGCCGCAACCGCATCCGGCATAACATATTGCCTGAGCTGAAAGAAATCAATGCGCAGGCGGTGCTTCATCTGAACCGGATGGCGGAGCAGATGAGTGAGATCCGCGATTATATGGATGCACAGCTGGATGCGGCATATGAAGCGATCGTGACGGCGGATGATGCCGGACTTGTGATCGCAGCAGCACCGCTTGAGAAGCTGCCGCATATTATGCAGACGAGGCTGGTGCACAATGCTCTGGCGCAGGCGGCGGGCGCAAGGCAGGATGTGCAGGCGTGCCATATCGATGCAGTGCTTGAACTGTCCGGTAAGCAGACAGGACGGAGCGTGGATCTGCCGTACGGACTTGTGGCGCAGCGCAGCTACGATGCGATCCGTATCCGAAAGAAAGCGGCGCAGGAGCCGGTATGTGCGATGGCAGAGACGGAGGTGCCGGCGGCGCTTCTGGAAGAACTGATGGAAACGGGAGAGCAGAGAGAGATCCCGGTTGCGGGTACGGCGGAGGCGCATTTTGCGGCACGCATTTTCCAATTTGATGGGAATCTGTCGGAAATTCCGCAAAAAATGTATACGAAATGGCTGGATTATGATAAAATCAAATTTGGTTTTTCTATCAGAACCAGAAGAAATCAGGATTATTTTGTGATGGATGCCGAGGGGCATCGCAAGAAGCTTTCCGATTATTTTATCGATCGGAAGATCCCGGCGGAGGATCGGGATGCGACACTTCTTGTCGCGGACGGCTCCCAGATTCTGTGGATCGTGGGAGGACGCATGGGGCGCGGAGCCCAGCTTGAGGACACAAGCCGGTGGATTCTGGAACTTACCTACGAAGGAGGAACGAAAGATGGATTATAGTAAGAAGCATAACATATCGGTTTATCTGACCGAGGAGCAGCTCAATGAGCGAATCGCACAGATGGGTGCGGAGATCACGAAGAAGTTTGCGGGAGAATCCGTATATCTTGTCTGTATCCTGAAGGGATCGATCTTCTTTACAACCGAGCTTGCCAAGAGAATCGAGCTTCCGATGACGATCGATTTCATGTCGGTTTCCAGCTACGGAGCAGAGACACGCTCATCCGGCGTGGTCAATATCAAGAAGGATCTCGAGAATTCCATTGAGGGAGAAAACGTGATCGTTGTCGAGGATATCGTGGATTCCGGTCATACACTCAGCAGACTGATGTCACTGTTTGCAAGCTGCAACCCGAAGACACTGACGATCTGTACACTTCTCGACAAGCCGGAGCGCCGCGTGGTTGAGGATCTGAAGGTGGATTATACAGGATTCGTGATCCCGGACAAATTCGTTGTCGGATTCGGACTGGATTATGATCAGAGATACCGCAATCTTCCATATATCGGATTCGTGGAAGATGCGGACTAGAAAAGGAGGGCAGAGTGAATACTAAAAACAGAAACGGATTTCGCGGATTTGGATTCTATGCGATGTTGATCCTGGTTGTCGTACTCATCTGGTACGGCTTAAGCGGGAATACTTCGACGAGTTCCTACACGAAGTCGGATTTTCAAAAGGCGTTGGAAAAGGATGACGTGACTTATGTCAGGGTCGTTCAGAACCGTGAGATTCCGACCGGAAGTCTGCGGGTGAAATTAAAGGATGGTTCGCAGGAGTATCTGTATACCTCGGATGTCAACGAGATGCAGACGCTGATGGACGATGAGAAATTTGACAACTACACGATCGATGATGTGCCGGCTGAGAGCTGGATCATGACACTTTTGCCGTATCTTCTCATTTTTGGCGCATTCTTCATCCTGTTTGTGATCATGAATAACAATGCGGCAGCCAACAGTGGCGGCGGCAAGATGATGAATTTCGGCAAGAGCCGTGCGAAGCTTTCCACGGAAGAAGACAACAAGACTTCGTTTGCCAATGTTGCGGGACTCCGTGAGGAGAAGGAGGAGCTCGAAGAACTCGTCGATTTCCTGCGTGACCCGAAGAAATATACAAAGCTCGGTGCGCGTATCCCGAAAGGTGTGCTTCTTGTCGGACCTCCGGGAACAGGTAAGACACTTCTTGCCAAGGCGGTAGCGGGAGAAGCCGGTGTACCTTTCTTTAGCATTTCCGGTTCGGACTTCGTAGAGATGTTCGTCGGTGTCGGTGCTTCCCGTGTGCGTGATCTCTTTGAGGATGCGAAGAAGAATGCTCCTTGCATCGTTTTCATCGATGAGATCGATGCAGTGGCAAGACGACGCGGAACCGGTATGGGCGGCGGACACGATGAGCGTGAGCAGACGTTAAACCAGATGCTTGTTGAGATGGATGGATTCGGTGTCAACGAGGGAATCATCGTGATGGCAGCGACCAACCGTGTGGATATCCTTGATCCGGCGATCATGCGTCCGGGTCGTTTTGACCGTAAGATCGTGGTCGGAAGACCGGATGTCAGAGGGCGTGAGGAAATTCTTGCGGTACACGCGAAGAATAAGCCTCTCGGTGAAGATGTGGATTTAAAGCAGGTTGCACAGACGACTGCCGGATTTACCGGTGCGGATCTTGAGAATCTGCTCAATGAGGCGGCTATCCTCGCCGCCAAGGAGAACCGTGGATTTGTCGTGCAGGCAGATATCCAGAAAGCGTTTATCAAAGTAGGAATCGGTGCGGAGAAGCGCAGCCGTATCATCTCTGAGAAGGAGAAGAAGATTACCGCATTCCACGAGGCGGGACATGCGATCCTCTTCCATGTGCTTCCGGATGTGGGACCGGTACACACGGTATCCATTATTCCGACCGGAGCAGGAGCTGCAGGTTATACGATGCCGCTTCCTGAGAAGGATGAGATGTTCAATTCCAAGGGACGCATGCTGCAGGAGATCGTTGTGGATCTTGGCGGACGTGTCGCCGAGGAGCTTGTATTTGATGATATCACCACCGGTGCGTCACAGGATATCAAGCAGGCAACGCAGATGGCGCGTGACATGGTAACCCGTTACGGAATGTCCGAGAACATCGGACTCATCTGCTACAAGGATGATGACGATGAGGTATTCATCGGACGTGATCTGGCACACGCACACAATTACAGTGAGGGTGTTGCTTCCGCAATCGATGCGGAGGTCAAGAATATCATTGACCATGCCTACGAGGAGGCAAAGCGTATCATCGGCGAACACCGCGATGTGCTTGACCGTTGTGCGGAGCTTCTTCTTGAGAAAGAAAAGATCACAAGAGAAGAGTTTGAAGCCCTGTTCTAAAAAGATGTCTTTAAAAAAAGCAAAATATGATCCGCTCGTGCATAGAAATGTGCATCGGGCGGATTTTACGTTGTGATATTGCACAAAAACGCATGTAAACTTTTGTGAAGTTTGTGCACACTTCTCGGGGCAACCATGCTATTATAATAACCGTAAAAACCCCCCAATACATTATATAGTTTTTGCTATACCCCATAGTAAAAATACCTTCTCCTAAA
>CAKRKX010000130.1 GCA_934358675.1 uncultured Agathobacter sp.
GGACAGGCTACTGCCGGCAACGAGGTCATTCAGGCAATGAAACAGCATACCGACAGCCGGCATATTTTTCATTTGAAGAATGAAGGAATCGGATGCTACGGAATCATGCTGAAGCAGCGTGATTATTATATTTATGCATATATTCCGGATACGGAGGTATTCCATAATCTTCCGTTAAGTGTAATAGGTGTCATTTTTCTTTATTTCCTGATATTCAGTATATTTTGGTTCTGGGCATACAGAACGAATCTGACGCATCAGAAAATGGAACAGGAAAAAGATGAAAAATACAAGGCAGAACTTCTGATAGCAGCAAAAAAGGCAGAAGCAGCCAATCGGGCTAAGACGGAATTTCTCCAGAGGATGAGTCATGATATCAGAACACCGATCAATGGAATCTGTGGCATGGTCGATATGGCTGACTATTATGCGGATGATCTAAAGAAACAGACAGAATACCGGAAAAAAGTAAGAGAGTCATCCAATCTGTTACTGGGACTGATCAATGATGTTCTGGATATGAGTAAACTGGAGTCCGGCGAAGTGATTCTGGAAGAGATTCCATTTAATCTGAGCAGTATTTCCAGGGAAGTACTTGTTGTGATCGAGCAGATGGCAGCAGAACAGAATATCCGGATTGAGTGGGAAAAAAGAGAAATCACACACCAGGATTTTATTGGAAGCGCAGAGTATGTGAAACGTGTAATGATGAATATTCTGTCGAATGCGGTGAAATATAACAGGGAAAATGGTCATATTTATATCAGCTGCGTAGAAATTCCATCCAAACAGCCCGGGATGACAACAATGGAATTTGTCTGTCGTGATACAGGAATCGGAATGGCAGATGAGTTCCAGAATCATATTTTTGAACCATTTGCACAGGAGCATACAGGAAGCCGCACAAAATTTGCCGGAACAGGTCTGGGAATGCCGATCACCAAAAAACTGGTTGAGAAAATGGGTGGAACCATTACTTTTGAAAGCGAAGAAGGTGTCGGGACGACATTTGTGGTTCGTGTTCCGTTCAAAATAGATATGGAAGCGGATAAACGCGAAGAACAGAATGATATTTCAGAAAAATCTATAAAGGGACTGCATATTCTTCTGGTAGAGGATAATGAGCTGAATATGGAAATCGCTGAATTTATGCTTCAGAATGAAGGTGCTGAGGTGACAAAAGCATGGAATGGACAGGAAGCGGTTGAACTGTTCCGTAAAAGTAAACCCGGTGAATTCGATGCCATTCTTATGGATATCATGATGCCGGTGATGAATGGTTACGAGGCAGCAAAGCGGATCCGATCTCTGGACAGAGAGGATGCAAGAGTGATTCCGATCATTGCAATGACAGCGAATGCATTCACAGAGGACAGGATGAGGGCGAAAGAAGCAGGAATGGATGAACATATTGCTAAGCCTGTTGACGTAAAATTACTGTTAAAGGTAATTCATAAATTAGTAGGAAACAGGCAGAAGGAGAATCCATAATGGAAAAGAACCTCACAAGTGGCAGTGTTTTAAAGAATGTCATTGTCTTTTCGCTGCCGTATTTATTATCCTATTTTTTACAGACACTTTATGGTATGGCGGATCTGTTTATCATCGGACAGTTTGGCGGAGTAGCAAGTACGACGGCCGTGTCGATCGGTTCGCAGCTGATGCATATGATTACGGTCATGCTTGTAGGCCTTGCGATGGGAACGACGGTCAGCATCGCGCAGGCGGTCGGTGCCGGAGCACACAAGCGTGTTTCAAAGAGTGTCGGCAATACGGTTGTCCTGTTTATGATCGTGGCGGTTGCGCTTATGGCATTATTGCTCGCAATTGTTCATCCGATCGTATCCGTGATGTCGACACCGGCGGAAGCGGTTGATGGCACGGTGGCGTATCTTAGGATCTGTTTTATAGGAATCCCTTTTATTACCGCATATAACATTATCAGTTCTATTTTTCGCGGCATGGGCGACAGCAAAAGCCCGATGTATTTTATTGCAATTGCGTGCTTTGCCAATATTGTGCTTGATTATGTATTTATCGGCGCATGCAAGATGGGACCGGCGGGAGCGGCACTCGGAACAACGGTCGCGCAGGCGGTCAGTGTCGTGATCGCTTTGCTTGTTATTGTAAAAAAGCAAAGCATCACGCTTGCAAAAGAAGATTTTAAGCCACAGGGGAATGTGATGAAGAAGATTCTTTCCATCGGCGTTCCGGTGGCTTTGCAGGACGGATTGATCCAGATTTCGTTTCTGATCATTACGATCATTGTCAATCAGCGAGGACTCAATGATGCGGCAGCAGTCGGTATCGTTGAAAAGATTATCAGTTTTCTGTTTCTTGTGCCCTCTTCGATGCTCTCCACGGTATCGGCGCTCGGTGCACAGAATATCGGTGCCAACAAGCCGGAGCGTGCGGTGCAGACGCTTAAGTATGCCATCATGATCGCGTTCGGATTCGGGCTGATCGCTTCCGGTGTGATCCAGTTTATGGCAGAGCCGATCGTGGCGCTTTTTACGGATGCAAAAGCAGCCGGAGGAGCGGAAGTCATTTATCAGGGCGGACAATATCTCAGGGGATACATCTGGGACTGTGTGTTTGCGGGAATCCATTTCAGTTTCAGCGGTTATTTCTGCGCGTGCGGCAAGTCGGGACTGTCGTTTTTACATAACATTCTGGCAATTGTATTTATCCGTGTGCCGGGAGCGTATCTGATGTCGGCTCTTTTTCCGACGACGCTTCTTCCGATGGGACTTGCCACGGCAGCGGGATCCTTGTTCTCGGTGGTCATCTGCGTGATCGCGTTTATGATTCTGCGGAAGAAAATGTACAAAAATATGAAAATGGCGGAATAATATAACTGTGTAATCCAAACACGTATCTTCAAATGCACGAATACGGTCGTATGCAGGAATAGATGATACAAACAAAGTGTCACAGTACGATACGGATATCAAAAAATATGCGGAGCAGAAGAAAGCGGACTGGATATTAAACGGCGGCATCGACAAAGAATGGGACTCCTATCTTGATAAGATGGAAAAATACGGGTTGTCGGATTATCTGGCTATCAAGCAGAAATATTTTGACCAGTATCAGGCGTCGTTGACAGAAGAAAAATAGGAGCGAAAATGTATGAGCGAAATGTTAGAAAAAGCAAGAAATTATGAGGCAGGGAAGCTTGCCGGAACTGATCCGGCTACGAGGCCTTTGTTTCACATAGCCGCACCGGCAGGCTGGATCAATGATCCAAACGGATTTTCTGTATACGATGGACAGATTCATTTGTTTTATCAGTATAATCCGTATGCCAGAGAGTGGGGACCGATGCATTGGGGACACAGTGTGTCAACGGATATGATTCATTGGGAGCAGCTTCCGGCGGCGCTTGCACCGGATCAGGAGTATGATAAGATCGGCTGCTTTTCCGGCAGCGCGATCGAGGTGGACGGAAAGCATGTACTTGTTTATACCGGTGTGACGAAAATCAAGCTGGAAGATGGAAGCGAGCAGGAGAGACAGAATCAGTGCATCGCATTCGGCGACGGAAAGGACTATGTGAAATATGAAAAAAATCCGGTTGTGATCGGTAACATGCTTCCGGAGAACTGCAGCCGCATTGATTTCCGTGATCCAAAGATCTGGAAAGAAAATGATACCTATTATCTGATTGTTGGAAGTAAGGATAATCAGCAGATCGGGCAGGTTGTACTTTGTTCCGGCAAAGATTTAAAGGAATGGAAATTCGAGACGATTCTTGCCTCAAATGAAACCGGTAAGATCGGTACCATGTGGGAATGTCCAGACTTCTTCCCACTTGGAGATAAACGAGTGTTAATCTGTTCCCCACAGGATATGAAGGCTCAGAAATATGAGTTTCATAATGGACACAATAGTGTGTATTTCCTTGGTGAATATGATTTGGAAACACATCGCTTTGTGAAAGAAGAACCACATCCACTGGATTACGGCATGGATTTTTATGCACCACAGACAACGAAACTTCCGGATGGAAGGCGCATTATGATCGCGTGGATGAAATCCTGGGATGCGTGTGTGATTCCGAATTCGCAGGACTGGCAGGGAATGATGACGCTTCCGCGCGAACTGGAATTGAAGGACGGACGGATCTGGCAGAAACCGGTGCGTGAGATTGAAACATATCATAAGAAGCCTTGTAAATACGGGAAAGCTGAAATTGATGGAGAGACAACGTTTGCCGGTGTTGAGGGGCGCACAATCGATTTGACCGTCACATTGGAAGATAGTGATTTTTCGACTTTTTCCATGAAACTGGCAGCAAATGATGAATACGAAACAAACTTTACTTACCATAAGGAATGTGGGATGCTGGAGATTGACCGCACTTATTGCGGAGTGACGAAAGATATTGTCTGTGTGCGGAAGATTAAGATCAGTAATCCGGAGGGGCTTAAGAAAATGCGTTTTATTCTGGATCGTCAGTCCATTGAACTTTTTATCAATGATGGGCAGCAGGTTGCAACAACCGCGATCTGCACGCCGCAGGAAGCAAAAGGTATTTCCTTCTTTAGTGACAGAAAAATGTGGATCAATGTTGAAAAATATGATATTGTGAAGCTTGCATAGATCGTTCACAGGAGATATATTACAAGATAAGGGTTAAAGAAAAGCAGGAGACAGGAGGAAAAGAGAATGGATGTTGTGGCATTGGGCGAACTTCTCATAGATTTTACGGAGAATGGAGTCAGCAGCCAGGGAAACCCATTATTTGAAGCGAATCCGGGAGGGGCACCATGTAACGTACTTGCGATGCTGTCCAGGCTCGGACATAAGACGGCTTTCATCGGAAAAGTAGGAAACGATTTCTTCGGTAAGCAGCTTGAGGATGCAATTACGGAAGTCGGAATCGATGCGGCGGGATTGAAGAAAGATGACGAAATACATACGACACTTGCACTGGTACATACTTATCCGGACGGAGACAGAGATTTCTCCTTTTACCGGAATCCGGGGGCAGATATGATGCTGACAGAGGATGAAATTCCGGAAGATTTGATTCGGAAAGCACGCATTTTCCACTTTGGAACGTTGTCAATGACGCATGAAGGGGTGCGCAAAGCTACGAAGAAGGCAATTGCAATCGCAAAGGATGCAGGAGCATTGGTTTCGTTTGATCCGAATCTTCGGGAACCGCTCTGGAATTCGCTGGAGGAAGCGAAGGAGCAGGTGTTGTATGGTCTGGGACAGTGTGACATCTTAAAGATTTCCGATAACGAAATCCAGTGGCTGACAGGTGAAGAGGATTACACCAGGGGTGTGAAATGGATTAGAAATCGATATGATATTCCGTTGATCCTGGTATCTATGGGCAAGGATGGAAGCCGGGCTTATTATGAGAATAAGATGGTGGAAGTAAAGCCTTTTATCCAAAAGAATACCATTGAGACTACCGGTGCCGGAGATACCTTCTGTGCCTGTGTGCTGCAC
>CAKRKX010000131.1 GCA_934358675.1 uncultured Agathobacter sp.
GAGAAGAAGCTGATCGAATGGCTTAAGCAGAATGTGACCGCGAAGGACAGCGGTGAGACTCTGGCGGCGAAGTATGTGACCGTTGATGCAGATGATCTGTATGATGCAATCTTAGATGAGGAAAGTGGAACTTATAAGGTTGTCGTATATGCAAAAGATTATGCCGGCAATAAGTCAAAGAAGATTACCTTCAAGGTGAAGTACACCGCACCGAAGACAGATACGGATGATACGGATGATAGCAACACCGAGAATCCGGATGATAACAATACGGAGAACCCGGATGATAACAACACCGATAATCCGGTCGACAGCAATACAGAGACCACGGATAATAATCAGGGAAATAACTCCGAAAATCCAGATGTCAACAATACAGAAGTATTATAAGGTAAAAACAGAAATCCAAAATGTTGGATTTCTGTTTTTTATATTGAAATAATGTAATAATATTAGTACAATGAACTCAATAAGCAAAAGTAATAAACAACGTAAGATATATTAACTTTACTAATTCTTGCGGTTGCGCTATACTAGACACAGTAATGATGAAATCACTTTGAAGGAGGACTACCTATGGGTAATGTACGCCGTGTATATGTAGAAAAGAAACCGGACTTTGCGGTAAAAGCAAAGGAGTTAAAGCATGAGATCAAGCATTATCTCGGAATCGCAGTCGAAGAAGTTCGTGTGCTGATCCGTTATGATGTGGAGAATGTGTCGGATGAGACTTATCAGAAGGCATTGCAGACAGTATTTTCTGAGCCTCCTGTTGACGATATTTCTGAGGAAAATTTTGATGCCGGAAACGGAAAAGTATTCTCCGTTGAGTTCCTTCCGGGACAGTTCGATCAGAGAGCGGATTCCGCTGAGCAGTGTGTGAAGCTTCTGAACGAGGAAGAGGAGCCGGTTATCCGCAGCGCAACCACTTATGTGATCGTTGGATGCATCTCTGACGATGAGCTTGAGGCAATCAAGAAGTACTGCATCAACCCGGTAGATTCCAGAGAGACTGGAATGGAGAAGCCACAGACACTCGTACAGGAATTTGACGATCCTGCCGATGTTGCAATCTTCGATGGCTTTATCGATATGCCGGAGGACAAGCTGAACGAGCTTTATGCATCTTTGAACCTTGCTATGACATTCAAAGATTTCTTACATATCCAGAATTACTTCAAGAATGAGGAGAAACGCAATCCGTCCATGACAGAGATCCGCGTTCTCGATACCTACTGGAGTGATCACTGCCGTCATACCACATTCTCAACAGAGCTTAAGAATGTGAAGTTTGACGACGGATTCTATCAGGCTCCGATCAAGAAGACTTACGAGGAGTACCTTGAGGCACACAAGGAAATGTACAAGGGACGCGATGATAAGTTTGTATGTCTGATGGATCTCGCTTTACTTGCAATGAAGAAGCTGAAAGCAGAGGGCAAGCTGGACGATCAGGAAGAGTCCGATGAGATCAACGCATGTTCCATCGTTGTTCCGGTAGAAGTAGATGGAAAGACGGAAGAATGGTTAGTCAACTTCAAGAACGAGACACACAACCATCCGACAGAGATCGAGCCGTTCGGTGGCGCAGCAACCTGTCTCGGAGGAGCCATCCGTGATCCGTTATCCGGACGTACTTATGTATACCAGGCAATGCGCGTGACCGGTGCAGCCGATCCGACCGTTCCGGTTAAGGATACAATCGAAGGAAAGCTGCCACAGAAGAAGATCGTGCGCGAGGCAGCAAGAGGATACAGCTCCTATGGTAACCAGATTGGATTGTCAACCGGCTATGTAAAAGAGGTTTACCATCCGGATTATGTCGCAAAGCGTATGGAGATCGGTGCCGTTATGGGTGCAGCACCAAGACGTGCGGTACAGAGACTGACATCCGATCCGGGAGACAAGATCATCCTCCTCGGCGGACGTACCGGACGTGACGGAATCGGTGGTGCAACCGGTTCATCCAAGGCACACAACACACAGTCGACTTCCGTATGTGGTGCAGAGGTGCAGAAGGGTAATGCTCCGACCGAGCGTAAGTTACAGCGCCTTTTCCGAAGAGAAGAAGTCAGCCATATTATTAAGAAATGTAACGATTTCGGTGCAGGCGGTGTATCCGTAGCAATCGGAGAGCTGGCAGACGGACTTCGCGTTGAACTTGATAAAGTACCGAAGAAATATGCAGGACTTGACGGAACAGAGATTGCTATCTCGGAGTCACAGGAGCGTATGGCAGTCGTTGTCGCTCCGCAGGATGTTGACCAGTTCCTTGCATATGCCAAGGAAGAGAACCTTGAGGCAACCGAGGTCGCAGTCGTAACCGAAGATCCGAGACTTGTACTCGTATGGAGAGGCAAGGAGATCGTCAATATCTCCCGTGCATTCCTCGATACGAACGGCGCTCATCAGGAAGCAGACGTAGAAGTTGAGATGCCTGTTGAGAGCGACAATTTCTTCAAGAAGATGGAGCTTCCGAAGGTTGCAGAGGCTGTTGAAAAAGGCGATAACAAGGCAGCATGGCTTGCAATGCTTTCCGATCTCAATGTATGTTCCCAGAAGGGACTTGTCGAGATGTTCGACGGTTCCATCGGCGCAGGCAGCGTATACATGCCATACGGCGGACGTTATCAGCTGACCGAGACACAGAGTATGGTCGCAAAGCTTCCTGTCCTTACCGGAAAATGCGACACCGTAACAATGATGTCTTACGGCTTTGATCCATATTTATCATCATGGAGTCCATACCACGGATCTGTTTATGCGGTACTCGAATCCCTGTCCCGCATCGTGACAGCCGGTGGTGACTTCAAGAAAGTAAGATTTACATTCCAGGAGTACTTCCGCAGAATGAGCGAAGATCCAAAGCGTTGGAGCCAGCCTTTCGCAGCACTCCTCGGAGCATATGACGCACAGATCGGCTTCGGACTTCCATCTATCGGTGGAAAGGATTCCATGTCCGGAACCTTTAACGAGATCGATGTACCTCCGACACTTGTTTCATTCGCAGTGGATGTGGCAAGAGAGAAGGATGTCATCACACCGGAGTTAAAGAAAGCCGGAAACAAGCTTGTTCTTTTCAACATTGAGAAGAATGAGTACGATCTGCCGGTATATGAGCAGGTTATGGCACTGTACGATGAGATTCATGCGCTGATCGGCAAGAAGAATATCGTGTCAGCTTACGCTTTGGACGGCAAGGGACTTGCAGCAGCAGTCAGCAAGATGGCTTTCGGTAACAAACTCGGTGTCACAATTGAGGACAGCGTGAGCGCAGAAGTGCTTTACGGCGCAGGTTTCGGTAACATTGTAGCCGAAGTTCCGGAAGAGTTTCTTCCTATTATAAAAGAAACAATCCCTGAGGCTGTTGTTGTCGGTGAAGTCAATGCGGATCAGACATTCCGTTACCAGGATATGAGCATCGGAATGGATGAGGCGATCGCAGCATGGACCGGAACACTCGAGAAGGTATTCGCAACACGTGCAATCGAAGACAAGACAGAGATCAAGACCGATGTATTCGATACAAAGGAAATCTATATCTGCAAGAATAAAGTAGCAAAGCCAACCGTATTCATTCCGGTATTCCCGGGAACCAACTGTGAGTACGACAGTGCAAAGGCATTTGAGAGAGCCGGAGCAAACACGATTGTTAAGGTATTCAAGAACCTGAGCGCAGCAGATATCCGTGATTCCGTTGATGAGTTCGTCAAGGCAATCGAGCAGTCACAGATCATCATGTTCCCTGGCGGATTCTCTGCAGGAGATGAGCCGGAAGGATCTGCTAAGTTCTTCGCTACCGCATTCCGCAATGCGAAGATGACCGAGGCTGTCAACAAGCTCCTGGGTGAGCGCGACGGTCTGGCACTCGGAATCTGTAACGGATTCCAGGCACTCATCAAACTTGGCTTAGTACCGTACGGCGAGATCCGCATGCAGACAGAAGATTCACCGACACTGACATACAACACGATCAACCGCCACATCAGCAAGATGGTATACACCAAGGTTGTAACAAACAAGTCCCCATGGCTGCAGCAGGCAGAGCTTGGCAAGACTTACTGCAACCCGGCATCCCACGGCGAGGGACGTTTCGTAGCTCCGAAGGAATGGCTCGATAAGCTTTTTGCAAACGGACAGGTTGCAACACAGTATGTTAACGAAGCTGGCGTGCCGACCATGGATGAAGAGTGGAATGTCAATGGATCATATATGGCAATCGAGGGTATCACAAGCCCGGATGGACGTGTACTTGGAAAGATGGCTCATTCCGAAAGACGCGGCGAAGCTGTAGCAATGAACATCTACGGAGAGCAGGATATGAAACTGTTCGAGTCAGGTGTTGCATACTTCAAGTAATTTAATGCTATATTAAAATATTATGTGAAAGAGAATGGACTCACCAATGAGACGATTACGGAGTCCGTAATGGAACAATTTCGGCGATAAAGCGAATTGTTAACGTAATATAATAATGAAGAAACGCAATATAATATAGTAGAAACCTTGAAGAAAACTTGAAAAACGGGCGATTTTTCGCCCGTTTTTTCAGTACACCAAATTTGTATGAAAAAATGAAAAAATAATTAATAGATTAAGAAAATATTAAATAATTTTTTCAAGAAAATGCGATTTTGATGTTGCAAACCTACAATACTTGGTGTATTATTGTCACGTAGAGTAGTTAAGATAGTACTGCTATAAGAGAAGTACGAGAAACGGTTAGCGACTATTGAAACTATGGAAACTGGGATTGAAAAGATAGATTCCAGACAACCTTACAATTGCAGATACATACAGAAGCTGAGGGCTCTTGAAGCGCAGCTTGCTGAATTTGATGCTGAGCAATCAATGTCGATTCACTCTACGCGACAAAGAAAGTTCAAAGCTTCAATCAATTATGATTCATGTGTCTGTAGACAAAGCCGCAGGGTGAAAGCCTGAGGATGCGGTAGAGGCAATAAGGGAAAGCGTTTGATCAAATGGATTGTCCGCAGCAAGACAGGAGAGAGAACACCGGAACTTGAACGTGTGAGGCAAACGAAGTAGACATTCGGTAGAAGATAACCAAAAAGGAAAGAGAGGAAAAGACATGAAGACATTCAAAAAAGTGTTAGCTTCAGCTCTTGCTGCTGCAATGGTAGTAACAGCATTCCCTGTTACAAATGCAGAAGCAGCTACAGCTCCAAAGCTTAGCACAAAGAAAGCTACCATTTATGTTGGTAACTCAAAGACAATCAAGGTTACATTACCAAAGGGTGCAAAGATCGCATCTGTAAAGACTTCTAACAAGGCCGTTGCTACAGCTAAGAAGTCTGGCAAGAAAGTAGTTGTTAAGGCTGTTAAGGCTGGTACAGCAAAAGTTACTGTTAAGGTAACTCCTAAGAAGGGCAAAGCTAAGACATTAAAGGCTACTATCACAGTTAAGAACCCAACTCTTACAT
>CAKRKX010000132.1 GCA_934358675.1 uncultured Agathobacter sp.
CTTGCAACCTGGAGAGAGCACCGCGAACATGAGCACCACAACGATATTGCTTTCAAAGATTACCACAAGGACAGCTACATTATCGAGCCGTACATCCCTCGTTTCGGATCCGGCGAGGCAAAATGTGTGATCAACCAGTCCGTACGTGGCTATGATCTCTATATTATGGTCGATGTAACCAATTACAGCCTGACTTACTCTCTGTGCGGACAGACAAACCACATGTCTCCGGACGACCACTACGCTGACTTAAAGCGTGTCATCGCTGCTGTCGGCGGTAAGGCCCGCAGAATTACGGTTATCTTGCCATTCCTGTATGAGAGCCGCCAGCACAGAAGAACCGCCCGTGAGTCTCTTGACTGCCCGTTAGCATTACAGGAGCTTTACAACATGGGAATCGACAACATCATTACCTTCGATGCTCATGATCCTCGTGTCGTAAACGCAATTCCGCTCAACGGATTTGAGAACGTAATGCCTTCTTACCAGTTCATCAAGGGCATCTTAAAGAACGTGAAGGATCTCACCATCGATGCAGAGCATTTGATGATCATCAGCCCGGACGAAGGCGCAACCAACCGTGCGATCTATCTTGCCAACGTACTCGGCGTTGATATGGGTATGTTCTACAAGAGACGTGATTACAGCAAGATCGTTGACGGACGTAACCCGATCGTTGCTCATGAGTTCTTAGGCTCAAACGTTGAGGGCAAGGATGTATTGATCATCGACGATATGATCTCTTCCGGCGAGAGTATGATCGATACCGCAAGAGAGTTAAAGAAGCGCAAAGCCAACCGTATCTTCGTTGTTTCTACATTCGGTCTGTTCACAAACGGACTTGCTTCTTTCGATAAGGCATACGAGGAAGGTCTGATCTACCGTGTTGTTACAACCAACCTGATCTACCAGACACCGGAACTGTTAAGCAGAGAATACTACATCAGCTGTGACATGAGTAAGTACATCGCTTACATCATCGATACTCTGAATCACGATTCTTCGATCAGCGATCTTCTCAATCCGTACGATCGTATCAAGAATTATGTACAGAAGTACAATGACGCACAGAAGAATGCATAATTTGACATGATTTTATATGTATAAAAAATGACGGGTATGAATTTCATACTCGTCATTTTTCGTTATTATTATCGCTTTAAAATTTGTATATTTTGCGCCTAATTACGAATGTGTCCCGCGTCCAGATGCGGCTGAATAAAGTTCTCCCGCGCATACTCCCACAAGACTTCCGATCCTTCCGCCGTATGTGCATTGCGTCCGAGGATCTGACTTAACTGTACACCGTGTTCTACCCACGCCTTGCCGTCTGTAGCGGCGTTCAGCATCATAGGCTGTATATTGTCCATCGTGCGTGCGAACTTCGCTTCCGGCGTCTCCTGCGCCTCAAATTCGAGCCACAGATCATACAGTTTCTTTCCCTGTTCTTCCGGAAGCATTCCATAGATGCGGTCTGCTGCCTTCTTCTCTCTTGCAGCCTGTGTTTTCTTGCCTTCCTCATCATACGCATACGTGTCTCCGGCATCAATTTCAACCAGATCATGAATGAGAAGCATGCTGATCGTACGCAGCACATCAATCTCCTTATTCGCATATTCACTCAGTAGAAGTGTCATGATTGCCATATGCCACGCGTGTTCCGCATCATCTTCCTTGCGCGTCGCGCCGGTCAGATAGGTCTGCCGTCCGATGAACTTCTCCTTATCAATCTCGCGGATGAAATCAAATTGCTTGTCCAGACGCTGCTTTGTTTCTTTATCCATCTCTATCCCGCTCTCCTTTTCGGCTTACTGCTTTATTTCTTCTATCATATCACATTCAGAAATAAAATGAGCCGGTGATTTTCTCACCGACTCACACTTTGCATTTATTTTTCTTCCAGAACAGAAGTACAATGCGGGCATCTGGTTGCCTTGATATCAATTTCCGAAAAACAGTACGGACACTTCTTTGTTGTTGGTGCAGGCTTCTCCTCCTCGCCTTTTAACGTGTTCAGACGCTCCGTAAGACCGTTGATCAGCTTCAGCAATACAAAGATTACAAGAGCCGTAATCAGGAAATTAATAATTGCTGTAATAAAGTTACCGTAATGCAGTACCGGTGCATTCTCTCCGCCGCCAAGCTTCACATAAAGGTAAGAGAAATCCGTTCCTCCGAACAATCCCAGAATAGGTGTAAGGATATCCGCATTCAGCGATGTTACGATCGCCGTAAACGCGCCACCGACAATGACACCGACTGCCATGTCCATGACATTGCCTCTTAAGATAAATTTCTTGAACTCTTCCATGAATTTGCTTGTCTTCTTCATCGTGTAGTATTCTCCCTTCTTTCGTATGTTGCTTATTGATCTTATTTTATCACAGAGATCCTACACTTGCCAAATGCATAGTATATGCATTATTTGTTTTATTTTGTTGTGTTGGAATCGAACCGTTATTAGTCTGATTTCTACTTGTATATAGATAAGAATCTGTGTTATGCTAACAAAGTAAACTGGTTGTGCAAAGGGACGCAACCACAAACCAAAAAAAGTTATTGGCAGAAAGGAGAACCAATATGAAGTTTCATCAGGTTCATATAGGAGATGACATTATCGTTAAAGAGAAAAATGTTGTAATTCACAGCCTCGGAACTCTGGACTGGAATATTTACGGTTGCATTTCTAGTAATCACACAGCCGATGAGGTAATTATTACAGAAGAACAAATGATGCATATGCGTGAAAGGCATCCCGAAGCATACATAGATACGATGCGTTACGTAAGAGAAATATTAGATGATCCGGATTATATTTTCAGGGACAAACGTCCAAATACTGGTTTGGTTGTTAAAAAAATACATAATGGCGAAGAAAGTTCTCTTCTGGTTCTTAAAATCATAACTTCTGATGATAATAAGGACTATAAAAATTCTGTAATTACCAGTTGGAAAGTAACCGAAAAGAGGCTGAATAACTACTTGCGTAACAAGGATGTTATTTACAAAAAAGCATAATTAAGCTATAATATGTATAAGATAGTAAAGAGATTATTTGAGGTGGTAAATTTCGTTGCAACCACGCACCCTATGGGTTAAAAGAGATGCAGGAGCCGCGACGCCTGCCAAATAATCTCTTTCAGCTATAAATGCTCTGTTCCGAACGGATAGAGCTTTTTTTATTTTGGTTCAAACCATTGATTAGCAGGCTTCTCAAATCAATCATCTTCCTCTATTATACGATTTTCCTTAAAAAATACCATCTTTTCCTTTACCTGATCTGGCACATCAATGAGCCCGAATCGATAGAACAGCGCATAGATATACGTCACTCCACGGATATCCCCCAGCGCCTTCGGTCGCTCCACCACACTTCCGATTTTCCCAATATGGGAAAAAGCCAACATCACCGAACTCCACACCAGACTCTTGCTACAGCCTCGGCGATCGATCCACAGCTCCTTCGTGTACGCTCCACTTCGCCCCCTTCGCAATTCATATGAAAACTCTAATCCCGAGTATGTCTTAAAAACGGCTCCCTGAAAAAGGCATACCGCATCCCACAGATTTTCCTCGGACGGCTCCGCCTGTAAGACCGCAAGCATATTTTGTTCCCGATTTAAGTTATGTTCGTTCACTATTGTACTCCTTACACCTTCCACTGGAAATCGTCATCTGCCGGGATGCATCGCTTCAACAAGATACTCTGCAAATCGAAGCTCTCTCCTGTTCTCCCAGTCACAGACAAATCCATCCATCTCCCCAAACTCTGAACAATCCTCTTGTGACAAAACAACCGTCATCGGACTCACTGTTCCATATAGCATAACATTCGCAACAAGCCCTCCCGGAACCGGACAAACAAGAATGGTATGTCTCCACCGCCCAAACGCCTTAGCATCGTCAATTTTATCCAACACATCCATATGGTTGTCTTTTTGCCCCTGCATAAAAACAACCTGATCAATGTCCTCACCGGTTAAGATAGCATTCCGAATCGCATCAAATTTCTTCTGCATCACATATTCACAGCCTCGCAGCTCCGCCAAACAATTAAAAGCAATCTTCGCAGTCACACGAAAATATGCATTGATATCGATCATCTGCTGCATATTCGCAGTCACATGCTCGTCCGATGTACGAACAGTTCCAAACTGACCACTTTCAAGCTGTGACTCATAAGAACTTACAAAACGCGAAAGCTCCGTATATACCTCTTCTTTTAAAACAGAATCGCTTTCTCCCGGCGCCGCTGCCACATACCATTTACCGCTCTCATGTCCAACCAGGATCTCATCTGCATCCATGCCGTCCTCTCTTAAGACAATCGCATCTCCGGCATACGTCTTCAACAATTCAACCATCTCCATCGCCTTATCGTAGAAAGCATCTTCTTCCACACTTCCACGATCAAACCCAACTTCTACTCTGCGCTGGTTGTCCGCAATACGAACGATATGAATCTGATCAATATGAATCGGCTTACCCATACAGATGTACCCTAAACGATAGCGGTCCCTTTCGTTCGATTTCATCACCGAAATCATCTTACTGGCGCCGCCTCTTCGCTTCGGATTATGGCTTCCACGTTTTCCCGGTCCCACAAACATTCGCATAAGCGTAACCGGCGAATTTCTTGCAAGCTTAAGCTCCAATCCGGAAAAAAGCGCATTCGCCTCATCCGAAACATACCCCCTGGGTAATCGTTTCATCCCACCGATACATGCCGGAATAATATGTTCCTGATTTACAAAATGTGCCTGTGAATCATCTTTGCCTGTGTAGATACATTTACATTCCGGTTGCTTCATATTCGATTCCTCATTTCTTCCTATAACCGCTATCAATGTGCTATAACATAAAATATTTTCTTAAAAGGTCAATGCTAACTGTATCGAAGAGGGCACTTGAAAAAACAAGCACCCTCATGTATAATCTATTTAGGAAGTGAATCGGATGTGAGTCCGATTTGCACTCAGTAAAATTTATATCAAATTTGAAATAGCATCTACTTGGGCGAGTGGGATGCTATTTCTTTTCAGTTATACAAAGAGATTATAGCGCAATACAAACGCACGTTCAACTCAAAATCAGACACTCAATATATCTAAAAATTGCAAAGTTAAATTTGCGTGCATACGCAAAAAATTCTTGACTTTTCACCTGTCATTCGCTATTCTGAATTCACAACATCTATATCCATTTCAAGCAACTTGGTTGCCAGATCATAACGAACCATTTTCCGGTTCAATTATCAATGGATAGGACAATTAAATATTTTAAATCATTATGATTTATTTTTGCTTTTTGGGGGTGTGAAAATAAATCTTTATGATATATACTAAAGGAAAGGTAACATACTATATG
>CAKRKX010000133.1 GCA_934358675.1 uncultured Agathobacter sp.
ATTTCATAACCGCATATTTCCAATCTACAGACATCGGATCCATACTTAGTTTTTTAGGACAAATTTGCAACTGCTTCGGGGTTCCATTATTTCACGCCTGAGGGCGATACATCAAAGATGTACCGCAAAAGTTAACTTGCAAATTTTCCTAAAAAAATCACTGTATGGTCCGATGTCGTAAGGATTGAAACTCAATCAGGTTATGAAATTCATCTGATTCCGTCATACCATCTAAATTCACACTGCCAATTTTTACACCTATATTATCCGGTGTCGTCCACCTTAGAATACGAAAAAACTAAGTCGTCAAACCCGAATTTAGCAGCCCTCTATTTCCTTGATGTTAAATTCGTTTCCCCGCAACAGATACGTGTGCCCGCTTCCGCAGTGCGGGCACGTCTTACCGTATTGCACGGTCCCGTAAGTCTGCCTGCAATCCTCACAGTAGGTAACGGCAGGGATTGTCTCCACGTAAAGCTTCGCGCCGTGCATGATCTCGGACTTTTTCTCCACCGACCACTTCCAGCAGTTCTGCAGATACGATTCAATGATTCCCGACACCTCACCGATCTCCAATGTCACTGAGGCGATCTCCGTGAGGTCGTTCTCTTTGGCGACATCTTCCACCATGCGGATCACATGAAATACCACTCCTAATTCATGCATCGGCTCAATCCTTCTTCTTGCGTGAGAACTTGATCTTAATTGCCTGCTTTGCACCGTACGGAAGGATATACTTCAACTTGTCTTCACTCTTTCGCATGGTAGAACAGTCAGGATTTTCGCGATAGAGATGAATGGCGTCGAATTCACACTTCGTGGTACATACACCACAACCAAGACACTGGTTCACATCCACAACGGATGCTCCGCATCCGAGGCATCGTGCCGTCTCTGCCTTTACCTGCTCCTCCGTAAATACGAGGGTTGCATCACGGAAGGATTTCTTGTCAACGGTATTGTCATGTCCCGGGATCTGTCGGCTGCTGTTATCGTAATGTTCAACAGAAATATTCTCTTTATCAAGCTCGATAAAATCGTTACGGTTACGTCCGATCGTCAGGCTTGTGTGTGGCTGTACAAAGCGGTGGATACTGATTGCCGCCTCTTTTCCGGCTGCGATCGCATCGATGGCGAACTTCGGTCCGGTATAGACATCTCCGCCCACGAAGATATCCGGCTCCGACGTCTGGTAGGTAAGCGGATCCGCAACGGCTCCGTTGCCGCGTCCGAGTTCGACCTTCTGACCGTCTAACAGGTCGCCCCATACGATGCTCTGTCCAACGGATAGGAATACATGCCTGCAGGCAACTGTAACCGTCTCATTCTCATCGTAAGTCGGGTTAAATCTTCCCTCGGCATCCTTGACGGAAACGCATTTTTTCAGGACGATTCCCGTCACCTTGCCATCCTCGGTCAGGATCTCCTTCGGGCCCCAGCCGCAGTTGATACTGATGCCTTCGCTCTCTGCCTCTTCAATCTCCTCAACGGAAGCAGGCATCATCTCTCGCGACTCCAGACAGTACATGGATACGTTTGCGTCGCCGCAGCGCTTGCTGTCTCTTGCCACATCAATCGCAACATTACCGCCACCGATGACAACGACATCTCCCTCGATCGGGAAGCTTTCCTTCGCATTGACTTCGCGCAGGAAATCAACGGCGGTCATAACATTTGCAGCGTCCTCTCCCGGGATTTGCGCCTTGCGGCCGCCCTGACATCCGATTGCCACGTAAAATGCCTTATAGCCCTGCTTGCGCAACTCCTCGATCGTAATATCCTTGCCGACTTCCACGCCGGTTTTGATCTCGACGCCCATCTCTTTGATGATGTCGATTTCTGCCTGCACGACAGATTTCTCCAGCTTGAACGATGGAATGCCGTATACGAGCATTCCGCCTGCGCGCTCGTTCTTCTCGAAGATTGTCGGATGATATCCGCGCTCCGCAAGATAGAATGCGCAGGAAAGTCCTGCCGGGCCGCCACCGATGATGGCGATCTTTTCATCGAAGAAATTCTCATCCAGCGAAGGGATGACTTTCTTCGGAATATATCTTGTCTCTTTATTCAGATCCTGCATCGCGATAAATTTCTTGACTTCATCGATCGCGATCGCCTGATCGATCGTACCTCTCGTACATGCGTCCTCACAGCGGCGGTTACAGATATGTCCGCACACTGCCGGAAGCGGATTGTTCTTCTTAATTAAAGCAAGTGCGTCCTGATAGCGTCCCTGTGCCGCCATCTTGAGGTATCCCTGTACAGCGATATGTGCCGGACATGCTGTCTTACAAGGCGCTGTACCTGTATCGTAACAGTTGATGCGGTTCTTGTCGCGGTAATCCTCGGTCCACATATGCGGTCCCCACTTCACTTCCGACGGAAGCGGCATCTTCGGATAAGATACAGCGGAACCATCCTTCCTGCAAAGCTTCTGACCAAGCTTGACCGCACCTGCCGGACAATATTCCACGCATCGTCCGCACGCCACGCAGTTCTCGGTCGTCACACGTGCGACATATGCGGATCTTGACATATTCGGTGTGTTGAAAAGCTGCGAGGTACGAAGTGCATAACATACATTCACATTACAGTTACAGATGGCAAAGATCTTGTCCTCGCCGTCAATGTTCGTAATCTGGTGAACGAAACCGTTCTCCTCCGCCTTCTTTAAGATTTCGAGCGCTTCTTCCTTTGTGATGTAGCGTCCGCCCTTGTTGGTCTCAACAACGTAATCCGCCATGTCACCGACAGCGATACACCAGCCTTCCGGATCATCTCCGCATCCCTCTTCGTAAGTTTTGCGAGATTGCCTGCACGAACATGGGCTTGCTGCATATTTTCCTTCATACTTGTCAAGCCAGTGTGAAATATGTTCCACGGAAACCGACTTGTTCTCCATCTCGATCGCTTTCTCGACCGGGATGACATGCATTCCGATTCCGGCTCCTCCCGGTGGCACCATCGGTGTCACTTTCTCAAGCGGAATACGGCTCATGCGCTCAAAAAAGCGTCCCATCTCCGGATGCTCCTCGAGCACCTGCTTATTCATGTTCGTAAATTCGGCACTACCCGGAACGAACATCGGAAGCACCCACTGCTTCTCATGCTGCGGATTCTCCCAGTTGTACTCGATCAGACCGTTGTTGGACATCTCGGCAAGCTGCTTCTCCAGGTAATCGCGGTCCTTGCCGGTCAGTTTCACCATGTCGTCCATGGTGCGCGGCACACGCTTTTTCATTTTGATGGCAATCTCTGCCTGCTCATCGGTACAGATCGGTGCAAGACCGATATACTCCGGCGACTCTTTTGTAATCTTCTCCTTGCCGAGCACGACCGGAATACGGTCCGTGATCACTTTGGCAAGACGCGCAACCGGCTCCCTGAACGGTGCGTCCGGGTTCGGGTTGGTAAACTTTGGTAATGGATCACTCATAAAAATTCCCCCTTTTCTTTTGGAACATCAGCCCATGCGAATTCGCCTTTTGCGAAGGGCTGACGCTGCATATCAACTTTTCTTATATTCCCGAACTTCCTGACGAATCCAGTCCGCCCACTCATCAAATCCATCTCCTGTCTTTGCGGAAACAAAGATGACTTTCGCATTCGGATTCAGCTTCAAAATGCGTTCCTTTACGGCATCCGTATCAAAATCGTCAAACACGGATAACGTATCGCATTTGTTGATCAGCACCACATCGCTGATCGTAAACATCAACGGGTACTTTAGCGGCTTATCGTCTCCCTCCGGAACCGAAAGTATCATCGCATTCTTCGTGCTTCCCGTGTCAAACTCTGCCGGGCACACAAGGTTTCCGACATTCTCCAACACAACGAAATCCAGATCCTTTGTTCCAAATTCATGGATTCCCTGGCGCGTCATATCCGCATCCAGATGACACATACCGCCGGTATGGATCTGGATCGCGCGCACACCGGTCTCGGTGATTGCCTGTGCATCCACCTCAGAATCGATATCCGCCTCCATGACTCCGATCTTCATCTCGTCCTTGAGCATCGCGATTGTTCTCTTCAGCGTTGTTGTCTTACCGGCTCCCGGCGAAGACATCAGGTTTAAAAGAAAGGTTCCCTCTGCCTTTAACTCTTCGCGAAGCCTGCCTGCATCCGCATCGTTGTCCTCAAAGATGCTGCGTTTTACCTCAATTACTTTGTAATCTTTCATTTAAAATCCCCTTGCATTTTTCTAAAAATCAAGTGATGGTTTGCAAAATCATCACGGCATCAGCATAGCTCGTTACCGCAGTAACGTGTAACACAAAACCGCTCAGCAGAAAAAACTGAGCGGTTCCATTGTCAATGTACTATATACAAACCTTTCATTCTCTCTGTTGCATTACAGATACGATTAGTCTCTGTGCATAGAGAATGTTTCCATATGATAATTCTTGAGATTGTCTAAAATCTTTCTGTCATCTGCCTTGTCAAGAAGTTCATCACGGAATTTCTTGGTTGTGAGCATATCGTTGAATGAGCTTGGTCCGCCTACGCAGCCGCCTTCACAAGCCATACCTTCGATAAAGTCATCCGGAAGCTTTCCTGCCTTCATCAGCATTAAGAACTTGCGGCACTCTGCTGCACCGTTTGCCTTACATACCTTAGGTTCAATGCCTGCTTCCATCTCTTTCATACTCTCAACAACGGCTGCTGTAACTCCGCCGGAGTTACCGAAACGCTTACCGTATACAGATGACTCCTGATAAGAAGTATCATCCGGCTGAAGCTCGATATCCTTTGCGCTCATGATTGCACGGATCTCACTGTATGTTAATACGTAATCTGCATTGCCCTCGATCTTCTGGTCAACAACCTCAGACTTCTTAGCCACACATGGTCCAACGAATACGGTGATTGCATCCGGATCCTTTGCCTTGATCATACGGGATACCGCACACATTGGAGATACGGTTGTAGAAATCTTATCTGCCATATCCGGGAAGTGGCGACGTACCATGTTGACAAATCCAGGACAGCATGAAGTTACTTTCTTCTCTCCTGCCTTGTAAGCCTCAACCCACTCTTCTGCCTCGGAAGCAGCAGTCATGTCTCCGCCGAGACCAACCTCGATAAATCCGTTGAATCCGAGCTCCTGCATTGCTTTCTTCCAACTGTTCATTGTGATGTTCGGTCCGAACTGTCCCTCGGTTGCAGGTGCAGCCATAATGTAGACCTTCTTGTCAGACTTTAATGCGTTGATAACGTCAACGATGTATGTCTTAGAACCGATTGCTCCGAATGGGCAGCTGTGGAT
>CAKRKX010000134.1 GCA_934358675.1 uncultured Agathobacter sp.
TGTATCAAAAACTATATGCAAGAGTAAATTCCACATTTCATGTGGGTATGCGGAATTTAAAATTTCACTTTACGCACGCTCAAAAGCATAGATCAACCATATTGTGATGCTATAATGAGAAAATTACGGAAAATCCGTAAAAATATTGACATAAAATCGCAAAAATAATATATTATATAAAAAGGAGGTGCGATACAATGCTGGTACAATTTATGCTCAAGAATGTATTTTCATTCAAAGATGAAACGATTTTGGATATGACTGCGATTAATGCATACAAAGAACATCCGTCCAACCTGATCGATATTGGATTGAAGGAGAAATATGTTAAGGTAGCGTCCATTTACGGAGCGAATGCGAGTGGTAAATCTAATTTGAATATTGCAATGTTTTATTTCCAGAATATTATTTCACAGTCGCTAAATAATGTTGGTGAAGGTGAAGAATCTGTACTTAAAAAGAATTATGCACCCTATCAGTTTGAGGAAGAGCATGGAAATTCCGAGTTTCAGATTGTGGTCATTAGAAACGAATACGAATTTCGATACGGTTTTGAATACAATGCAGAGTGCATTGTGACAGAGTGGTTGTATCGGAAGAATCTGAAGACGAATCGCACTTCGACTATTTTGGAACGGGCAACCGATCATGTGGAGTTTGGGGCGGCGGTCCGCAAAGAATGTGATGCTTATAAGGAACAGATTCCATCGGAGACGCTGGCGTTATCTTTTTTCAGAAAGCTTAAGTTGAAGACAACGGTTTTTGATGATCTGTATGAAGAGATTATGGCGACATTGGTGATTCCGGTTGATTTCTGGGAGAATGAGAAGATGCAGCTTGATCTGGTTCCGAAAATGATTGATGAGTCGAAGGAACAACTGGTGGAATTTTTACATTGCATCGATACCGGAATTGAAGATATTTATTATGAAAAAGAGAACGACAAGACCAGAATCTATACCGTCCATCAGGGCAGAGATAGTAAGAAATATGATTTGGGTCTGTATTATGAATCGGCTGGAACCATCAAGAGTATCATCATCTTTATCTATGCGAGACTTGCAATCTTATATGATCAGTCGCTTTTTATTGATGAATTGAATGTAAAACTTCATCCGCTGTTGTTGAAGTATATTATTGATCTTTTTTATGAAAGTGATTCGAAGGCACAATTGATTTATACGACACATGATACTACTCTTATGGATAAGAAATTTTTCCGGAGAGATCAGATCTGGTTCGTGCAGAAGGATGAGTACGGATATTCCGAGCTGGTGGCGCTGTCAGATTATAAAGTACGGTCCGATGCATCGTTTGAAAAGGATTATTTGGCGGGAGTGTATGGGGGCATTCCGTTTTTGAAGGAGTTTCAGATGAAGGAGAAGTAGATGGGGACGGATGATTTATTTAAGAAAAGAAGGGAAGAACGAAAGCAAAGACGAAGTGAATATAAGAATCCGAAAGCCAATTCATTCTTAATTGTGACAGAAGGCGAGTGCACAGAACCATTGTATTTTAAAGGTTTGCAGAAGCAAATTGAGGAACAGATCGGTGGAAGAGTGGATGTATCTGCATTTCAGTTATAGCGATACGGCACTTCACAGAGAGGATTGGAATGCAAAGCTCGATGAAATTTTCCGGCAGTATCATCTTGGGGATGGAACATATCGGAAGAATTATGAAAATATATTTGAAATTGTAGATAGCTATGGTGGCTCGGATACAGCGATTAAAAATGCAAAGCGTCGTATGGCTTCGTACAATAGCGAAGAACAAAAACCGTCGGAATTTGATCCGGGGACGACAGTATACCAATTGGTAGAAAAATTGAAATCGTATTTGGTTGCAGAATAGAATATGAACAATACAGGGGGAGAAGTTTGAACGCTTCTCCCCTCACCATATACATGAAAAGGAGTGCCCATGAAAAACATTGGCAGAAACATTCTATACCTGATCTTCGGCATGATCATCATCGTGTGGATCGGCTTCATGGTGCCGCAGGAATTTGGCTTCATCGACGAGACGCAGGAGGATCAGCCCGGCGCGTATATCGCATTCTGGGCGAACCTGATCACGGGAAAAGGCGCTACACGCGAGGCGGCGGCAGAGGCGATCGAGCAGAAAAATTACATAAGGGAAGCGTACAAAGAGGAAATCGAAGAACCGTTCGATGTGTGCAAATTGCTCAGGGAGCACTCGACGGATGGCTTTTACGGGGATGCGCAGGCCGTGCTGCAGGAGATGTATCGTGTGCTCGATGAGATCATCACGCCGGATATGTTCGATGCGGATAAAGTGCGCGCGATCCACGATTATCTGATCAAAAATGCGGATTATTACGAGGGAGACCTTGCGACGCGGCCGGGCTGGAGTTCGTCCATGGAGGGCGTCCTGTTAAAAGGCACCGGTGTTTGCAACAGTTACGCTTTGGCGTTCTACGCGATGTGCACGGCGGAGGACATCGAATGTCACATGGTTGCGGGCTCAACAACCGGGGACGGGGGCAATGGTGATCATGCCTGGAACCGCGTAAAACTAGGCGGTTCATGGTATTTCATCGACTGCACGTGGGACGATCCGCTCGACATCCGTGCGATGGATGACCTCTCTATTATTACAGGATTCCAGGTAGAGCGTTACGTTGCTACACCGAGTGATATCGCAGCAACGATCGACCGCTATTACGGTAACGCGGAAGCGCTTCGTGTGGCGGAACAGTATACGCGTGAACGTGAGGAACAGAATAAGAATAAGGCTCTTGAGACTGTGGACGAATCGAATGTGCAGCAGGCACCGATCGTCAAGCTGCTCAGTCAGATCATTGAGCAGATGGAGATCTATACAAACTACGATCTTATTGTGATGGGATTCGGCGAGTCGTATGCCGGTGTGAATATTAATAATTATTACGGAGCGGTTGATTTCCTGCGTTTCTATCTGCAGGAGGGCCTGAGTATTCTCTTCACACATGACCAGACATCGGTCTACAACACGAACAAGGATGCAGCCGGATATACGATGAACACACTGATGCGTGACCTTATGGGTATGAACCGTTATCAGGCGGTAAGCAGCGTATTGCCTGAAGCGGAGCATGATTACGATACCGTGACGAGTGTGAATGATGGCAGCTCGTTGGAGGAGAAGCATGGATATACCTACTATGCGATGAAGCGTCTCGGTGCAAACAGTAATGAGACACAGAGCATGCCACACAAGAAACTGACCGGTTTCAATGCGATGGGAGTGAAGCTGGACTGCTCGCTTTACTATGAAGTGGACGGAAAACGCTATTATATTGATTCGATCTTCCGCAATGACGGATCGGGAACACAGAAGGCAAGACGTGATGTGAAGTTCTATATTACGAACAACCGGACACGTCTTCCGGGCAAGACGAGTCTGGATCTGAATGTACGTGCATTGTTCCGGTTGGATTAATTTCGCCAATTTCATAAAAGCTATTCTAATCTAAGAACCGCGCCGACTGGGAAACCAATCGGCGCGGTCCTTTTGTGCATCTCTATGATCGTGATTCTGTGAGAAAGGCATAAAGAAAGGAGCAGGCGAGGAAACCTGCTCCTTCTTAGTTACTGAAAGTAATTGAGTAACTGAGTAGTTAATTAGATAATTGTTTAATAAAATTGAACTACATACTCATTTCGCGTACGTCACATGCTATAGTAATAACATTATTCAATAACTATATTATACAGTTAAAAATGAATTTTGCAATAGCAAATTCAAAGATTCTTAAAACTTTTTGAATTTTTTATAATGAATCGATCGGTATAAACGTTGGTTTTCTGCGGTCAAAGACAGTATAGTAACGGAATCCGGCAGCGCGCAGGATGTCCGGAACCTTATCAAAGTCGAATGCCACATGTTCCGGTGCGTGGGCATCGGCACCGATCGTGATGATCTCACCGCCAAGTTCATGGTAGCGGCAGATGATGTCCTCAGTCGGATTCGGATGACCGAGACCATACTTAAATCCTCCGGTGTTGATCTCGATACCGCGTCCCTGTGCGATCAGTGTGCGAAGAATCTCATCAATGATATCGGAATACTTCTTATAAGAATAATCCCGGTTTCGGTTCGGACCGTAGCGGACAACGTAATCGATGTGTCCGTAGACATCAAAATCCGCATCCGTGTGCAGATTCTCAAGGATGGATTCAAAGTATTCGCGGTAGGCTTCGTCCTCGGTGCGTCCCTCATAGTATTTCGGGTAGTACGGATCGAAGCCGTGTACCACATGGGAGGAGCCTATGACGAAATCGAACGGATAGCGCGCGGTCACATCACGGTTGACCTTCGTGATGTGCGGCTGGAGTCCGATCTCGATGCCCCAGCGGATCGGAAAGCGGTCTGCGTATTTTTCGCGCAGCGCAGCCACTTCTTTATAATAGGCATCGAAATCCAGTAAGAACAGATCCGGCTCGTCCGGGTAATCATAGTCAAAGTGATCGGTAAAACAGAGACCGTCCACGCCTTTTTCGATGGCGGCTTTTATCATATCCTCGACCGGTGCGTCGCTGTCACCGGAGTGGTGTGTGTGCATATGTGCATCGTAGAGCATGCTTTTTCCTTTCTCTTATTATGTAATATGGTACATATAAGTATAGTAAATACCGGTTGAATTTGCAACGGAGGAAAAAGCGCCATATTTACCAATCGAAGAGCATTTCTCTATGCGGAATGATAAATAATTAACAAAGTCATAAAAGGGACTTGAACTTTCGGAAAGAATTGGGTAAAATAAAGAAAGCTTGGGACGTATGTCCCACAAGACTATTTATTTACAATTCTAGGAGGAATTAAAAATGGCAGTAAGAGTAGCAATCAACGGATTCGGCCGTATCGGTCGTCTTGCTTTCAGACAGATGTTCGGAGCAGAAGGATACGAAGTAGTAGCAATCAACGACTTAACAAGCCCAAAGATGTTAGCACACTTATTAAAGTATGATAGCTCACAGGGTAAGTATGAGCATGCAGATGAGGTTTCTGCAAGCGATGATTCTATCACAGTATGTGGTAAGGAAATCAAGATCTACGCTTTCCCAGATGCAAACAATTGCCCATGGGGAGAGTTAAAGGTTGACGTTGTATTAGAGTGCTCTGGATTCTATACATCAAAAGAGAAGGCTCAGGCTCATATCAATGCTGGAGCTCGTAAGGTAGTTATCT
>CAKRKX010000135.1 GCA_934358675.1 uncultured Agathobacter sp.
TCCAGTCTGGTATCATGGTAACAATCCATGCTTACACAGGAGATCAGATGACTCTTGACGGACCACAGAGAAAGGGTGACTTAAGAAGATCTCGTGCAGCAGCTTGCAACATCGTTCCTAACTCTACCGGAGCAGCTAAGGCAATCGGCCTTGTTATCCCAGAGTTAAACGGAAAGTTAATCGGATCTGCTCAGCGTGTACCAACTCCTACAGGATCTACAACAATCCTTACAGCAGTTGTTAAGAAGTCTGACGTAACAGTTGACGGAATCAACGCAGCTATGAAGGCAGCTTCTAACGAGTCATTCGGTTACAACACAGATGAGATCGTTTCTTCTGATATCGTTGGAATGAGATTCGGTTCATTATTCGATGCAACTCAGACAATGGTTAGCCAGATTTCTGATGACCTGTATGAGGTTCAGGTTGTTTCTTGGTATGATAACGAGAACAGCTACACATCTCAGATGGTTCGTACAATCAAGTACTTCTCTGAGTTAGCATAATTGATCGTCCTTTGATGATCCTGTGCAGTCTGACTGCACACCCTATGCTTAGAATAACTAAGTTTAATGAAAGGGTCCGGCCTTTGGGCCGGATCCTTTTTCAATGTGAGTGATAAGTGTTACGGGCGGCTGCGGGACCTGTAGTGCTTTTGCTCCTCAATATGGCCGGATACGGCAGAACGGAGAATAGAAACATGGCATTAAATAAGAAAACAGTTGATGATATCAACGCACAGGGCAAGAGAGTCCTTGTAAGATGTGATTTTAACGTACCTCTTAAGGCTGGCGAGATCACAGATGATACTCGTATCAAAGCTGCTCTTCCTACAATTAAGAAGTTATTAAACGATGGTGGCAAGGTAATCCTTTGCTCACACCTCGGAAAAGTTAAGAACGGACCAAACGAAGGCGAGTCACTTGCACCGGTTGCAAAGAGACTTGAGGAACTTCTTGGACAGAAGGTTAACTTCGTAGCTGATTACAACGTAACAGGCGAGGCTGCTACAAAGGCTGTTGAGGAGATGAAGGAAGGCGAAGTTGTATTACTTCAGAATACTCGTTTCCGTGGCGCTGAGGAGACCAAGAATGGTGAGGAGTTTTCTAAGGAACTTGCTGATCTTGCAGACATCTATGTATGCGACGCTTTCGGTTCTTCTCATAGAGCACATGCTTCTGTAGCAGGTGTTACAAAGTTCATCTCTGCTAAGGGTGGAGAGAACGTTGTTGGTTACTTAATGGAGAAGGAGATCGCTTTCTTAGGAAATGCAGTAGAGAATCCGGTTCGTCCATTCGTAGCAATCCTCGGTGGTGCTAAAGTAGCTGACAAGCTTAACGTAATCAACAACCTCCTTGAGAAGTGTGACACACTGATCATCGGTGGTGGTATGGCTTACACATTCATCAAGGCTCAGGGATATGAGATCGGTCTTTCTCTCTGCGATGATGAGAAGCTTGATTACTGTAAGGAAATGATGGCTAAGGCTGAGAAGATGGGCAAGAAGATCCTTCTTCCTGTTGATGCTGTTACAATCAAGGATTTCCCTAACCCGATCGATGGACCTGTTGAGACAGAGACATGCGATATCACTGCTATGCCGGCCGACCGTGAGGGATGCGATATCGGACCTAAGACAGCTGAGATGTTCGCAGAGGCTGTCAAGACAGCTAAGACTGTTGTCTGGAACGGACCGATGGGTGTATTCGAGAACCCTACACTTGCAGCAGGTACTCTTGCAGTAGCTAAGGCTCTTGCAGAGACAGATGCTACAACAATCATCGGTGGTGGAGATTCCGCTGCAGCTGTAAACCAGATGGGTTATGCAGACAAGATGAGCCATATTTCTACCGGTGGTGGAGCTTCCCTTGAGTTCCTTGAGGGCAAGGAGCTTCCAGGAGTTATGGCAGCAGATGACAAGTAGAATTGTTAAATAATTTACGGCTCCCATATATGTGGCGATAGCTTCGTTGCCCAGCACTTGAAGTACCTAGGTGCGTACGTCGGCGTGCTGGGCGCCTTGCTCTAGCCGCATATCTGGAAGCGTGGCGTGCGAAGAACATGCAAAGCAAATTGAAGTTTGTGAGCGTGGCATGCGAAGAACATGCAAAGCAAATTGAAGTTTGTGAGCGTGGCGTGCGAAGAACATGCAAAGCAAATGAAAGTTTGTGAGCGTGGCATGCGAGAGCATACCGATAATATATGATTAGGAGATAAGATCATGGCAAGAAAGAAAATCGTAGCCGGCAACTGGAAGATGAACATGACTCCAAGCCAGGCTGTAAAGTTAGTTGAAGAGTTAAAGCCATTAGTAGTTTCTGACAGCGTAGAAGTTGTTTACTGTGTACCGGCAATCGACATCGTACCTGTTGTTGAGGCTGTTAAGGGAACCAACGTAGCTGTTGGTGCTGAGAATATGTACTTCGAGGAGAAGGGTGCTTACACCGGAGAGATCTCGGCTGAGATGCTTGTTGATGCAGGTGTTAAGTATGTCGTTCTTGGACATTCCGAGAGACGTGACTACTTCAAGGAAGATGACGTATTATTAAACAAGAAGGTTAAGAAGGCTTTCGAGGCTGGTCTTACACCAATCCTTTGCTGTGGAGAGACTTTAGAGCAGAGAGAGATGGGCGTAACTCTTGACTGGATCCGTCTTCAGATCAAGTCTGATCTGGCTGGTGTTCCGGCTTCTGATGTTGCTAAGATGGTTATCGCTTACGAGCCGATCTGGGCAATCGGAACAGGAAAGACTGCTACTTCTGACCAGGCTCAGGAAGTTTGCGGCGCTATCCGTGAGTGCATCAAGGAAGTTTATGATGAGGCTACTGCAGAGGCTGTTCGTATCCAGTACGGCGGATCTGTTAATGCCGGCAATGCAGCAGAGCTTTTTGCAAAGCCTGACATTGACGGTGGTTTAGTTGGTGGAGCAAGCTTAAAGGCTGACTTCGGCAAGATCGTTAACTACTAGAATTGAAATTGTAATGTAAAAGAAAGGCTATCCGTCTGGGATTTCCACA
Source organism: uncultured Agathobacter sp. (assembly GCA_934358675.1). Classification (GTDB taxonomy): domain Bacteria; phylum Bacillota; class Clostridia; order Lachnospirales; family Lachnospiraceae; genus Roseburia. Next base: position 3,018 of record CAKRKX010000135.1, read on the forward strand.
GGCGAATAGCCTTTTTACGAGGGATAAGTATAAATAATTATGAACAAAAAGCGTTGGATCAATGCGACGTTGTTGCTTGGTTTTCTGATCGTGCTTGTAGGGGCGGGCACGGCAGAAAAAAACGACGTTTCGCAGATGGTTGTGAAGGTGGACTCCGGGCTCGAACCGGAGACGGAGCAGATTGCGAACTTTGGACGGACGGCAGGAACGGAATCTGTTGCTGATAACAGACAGACGGAACTGACGGTGACGGAAGAGACAACGGAATCGGATGGATCACAACCGGACAATCATGAGGAAAAAAGCTACGATGAGATCGTAGAAACGATAAATATACTGCTCACTGATGGGACGGCGGAATTCTATGACCGCTACCCGGTGGATGAGACCTTTTTTCAGTGGCTTGTGGCGCGATACGGTGTCGGAACGGTAGAAGAGATCGCGCAGAAGGTGCAGACCAAAGATACCGATGAAAATTTGTGGTATCGGATGACTGGCTGCACGATGCATGTGCTCTGGCTGGAATTTTGTAAAGAATATCAGTATCAGACCTATCGACTGGATAACGTGACATGGAAAGATGCGGCACAGGACAAGAAGATCACGATCGATTTTGTCGGCGATATCAATCTGGATCCGACATGGTACACGATGGAATTTGCCAACCGTAAGGGAGGGATTGCGTCGTGTATCTCGGAGGACATCTTCGATGAACTGCAGTCCGCGGATATCACGATGGTCAACAATGAATTCTGTTTTACGCGCGAGACGCAGACACAGGAGGGCAAGGCATACAGCTTTAAGGCGGATCCCGCGCAGGTGGATGCGCTGGATCTCTTCGGTGCGGATATTGTCTCACTTGCGAACAACCACACCTGTGATTACGGGGAGGCGGGGCTTCTCGAGACGATGGATACCTTAAAAGAAAAAGGCATCGTATACAGCGGTGCGGGACGTAATCTGGATGAGGCGAGCGTCGTGCAGTACTTTGTGACCGGAGGGCGCAAGATCGCATTTGTCTCAGCGACGGAGATCGAGCGTTTCTATCATTTTACGAAGAAAGCCGGCGAGAATACGCCGGGCGTCTTAAAGACGCAGCAGGAGGAAACCGTACTTGCAGAGATCGCCGAGGCGCGTGCCAACAGCGATTATGTGATCATGTTCGTGCATTGGGGCGCGGAGGGCAAGATCAAGCAGGATGACGATCAGCGCGCTCTGGCGCAGAAGTATGCCGAAGCGGGGGTGGATGCGATCATCGGCTCTCATCCGCACCGTCTGCAGGGCGTAGGATTTATCGGCGATGTGCCGGTGGTCTACAGCCTCGGCAATTTCTGGTTCTCGACGGGAACGCTCTATGCGACGATCGGACAGATCGAGATCGATGAGAACGGTTCGCTTACATTACGCCTTTTACCATGTATGCAGCGCAGCAAGCGGACAAGACTGCTGACGAAAGAAGAGGATTGTAAGAATTTTTATCAATATGTGGCAGATGTGTCAGAGAATGTGCAGATCGATGAGAGCGGTGTGTTTGCGCCTTGGAATGAGGCTGATCTGACGGATACGCCGCCTGCGTACCGCTTCGGCAGACAGTACGGTCAGCATTTTGACGATGCGGATCTTGCGCTGCGGCCGATCGATGTGGTCGGAAATCTGCAATAGTCGCGTGGTAAAGGACTTGCAATTTTTGGCGAATTTAGTATTATAGTAACAGAAATGAGCATAATGAAATTTAAGCAGAAAGTGAGATAAGATTATGAGTAAAAAACCAGTTGTATTAATGGTACTTGACGGTTATGGTCTGAGTGACCGCACAGAGGGTAACGCAATCGCTTTGGCGAACACCCCTGTTATGGATAAATTGATGAAAGAGTGTCCTTTTGTAAAAGGCGCTGCTTCCGGACTGGCAGTCGGTCTTCCGGACGGACAGATGGGTAACTCTGAGGTTGGTCATATGAACATCGGTGCCGGCCGCATTATTTACCAGGATCTGACAAGAATTACAAAGGCAATCGCAGACGGCGATTTCTTCGAGAACAAGGCATTACTTGCAGCTATGGACAACTGCAAGAAGAACGATTCCGACCTGCATCTGTGGGGACTTCTCTCAGACGGTGGTGTACAT
>CAKRKX010000136.1 GCA_934358675.1 uncultured Agathobacter sp.
TGATTACAAGGTTAAAGGAGCTTGTAAAAAGCCTGACAATCAAGTGTGTTGGTCTGATGGAGCAGGTGAAGAAGCTGGCTGCAAAGGTAAATCAGCAGGGAGAGGATATTGCATGGTACAAGAATAAAATCAAGGAGCAGAATAGCACAATGGAGCATTTGCAGGAGAAAGCGGAGGATTTGGAACGAGTGAAACAGTATGTCGGGGCTGACAAAATACAGGATATTATTGACAATGTGAAAGAAGCGGAACGGTTACAGGCAGAGCAGAAGCGTTTGCAGAGAAGCTATCAGAACAGAATGAGCAGATAAGGAGATAGATGGATATGACGGATAAAATCAAAGAAACAGAAGTGTTGAGAAAGCACATCATTGGAGAAAATGGAATCAGTTACACTTTGGGAGAGGATGGTCTGTATTATCCAGACATCCGACTCCCGGAAGGAACGCATTATGAAATCGGCAGATACGGACGGATGCGAGCAGAGTATCTGAAAGAGTACCATAGAGCATTGTATCTGGAATTGCTGTTGGATGGAAATTTAAATGAATATCTGCACCAGACGGACGAAGAATGTTATCAGATGATGGAGCGATTGGTGGAACAGATGAAAGCAAAGCAGGGAGTGACGGAGCAGTTGAAGTTGGAGAATCAAATGCAGTGGGTAGGAATGATGAACAATATCTGGCACTGTGCGGAAGAAGTGGTGTTGAGAGATATAGTATATGTGTAATAGATAGGGCGGTCTTCGGACTGCCCTTTTGAAAATTGTATAGAAAAAGGAACAATGAAATGATATAATAAAAAAAGAGAATTAGATCAACTTAGAATTTGAAAGGAGACATAACTATGAAAGAATATCAACATCTAATAGGTAAAATTATTATTGCGATTGCAATTATAGTTGCCGCAATCATTATAGCGGGTGCTATCGAGGGTGCAGGAGCAAATATCCAAAGTGGTCTGTGGCAGTTAAGAGATGCACTAAGATAAATTCAAATTTTATAGTAGTAAAGGAAGATGAAGTACCTACGGTGCCAAAACGGTGCCAAGAACTTAAGCAAATAAAAATACAGTATGCAAAAACAGCAGTTTTCTGCAGATTTTGCCACCTAAAAGCATAGAAAATATGCAGAAATACGGTATTCAAATAACGTGAGGGTGGTAGAACAGTAGGTTCAGGCCGTGTTGCTACAGTTATCGAGTAATTCGATATCATAATATACAAAGTATATTCAAGACCTTCGAGGGTAACCTCGGAGGTCTTTTTTGGTATTTCTGAAACATGTCTATGCATTATCCAACGTTTTCATGAAGTTGTTGACAAAATAGTCTAATGATTGTAGACTAAAGATAGAAAGTCTACAACCATTAGACCAAAGGAGGGCAACAAACGATGGAAGAATTGAGACTTGGTGCAGTGGAATCCCAATTTGCGGATATTATATGGAACGAGGAGCCGATTTCATCCGGTGAATTGGTCAAAGTGTGCGAAAAGGAGCTGGGATGGAAGAAATCGACAACGTATACCATGTTAAAGCGTCTGTGTGAGCGTGGCATTTTTCAGAATGAGAAAGGAACCGTTACAGCACTCATGACGAAAGCCGAGTTTTCCGCCGCACAGAGCGAGAAATTTGTGGAGGATACGTTTGAGGGATCGCTTCCGGCTTTTTTCGCAGCATTTACGACAAGAAAGAAACTGAGCAAGGAAGAGATCGAGGAGATCCGGCAGATGATCGATTCTTATGGAGAGGAGAAGTGACGATGGAGGGGATCTTTATAAAGCTACTGAACATGAGCATTTCAGCATCGGTTTTAATTCTGATCGCGGTGCTTCTTCGGGCATTACTGAAGCAATCACCGAAGTGGATACACTGTCTGTTATGGGGATTGGTTGCGGTAAGACTGGTATGCCCGTTTTCGATTGAGAGCTCGTTTAGTCTGGCACCGCAGGCTGATTTTGTTGAGACGAAGCTTGGCGTGCGGAGTGAATATGGACGATATTTGAACTCTGCTACGGACGCAAACAAGGCGCTGAATGACAATTCGGATGATGCACAGAACAGAAATCCTGCGCATGGAGGAAATGCAGACGGTCAGAATAATTGGAAGAAAGTTGGAAATACGATCGACAGCGATGCGCATAAAGCATCGCTAAGTGCAGCGGCAAAGAGAATAAACAACGTCTCATCCGTATGGAAATATATGAGGATTCTCAGTTGGACATGGTTTATCGGTGTGGTTCTATTGCTGGCATATGCGGCAATCCGTTATCTGCGTTTCCGAAAGAACGTGCAGGCATCTATCCGGATAAGGGACGGCATCTATGTGTGTGACAATATCCGCACGCCGTTTATATTAGGTGTGCTCCGGCCGGGAATCTATCTTCCGTCCGATATGGATGAGGTGCAGACGGAGAATGTCATTGCACACGAGCGTGCACATCTGAGCAGACTGGATCAGGTGTGGAAACCGCTTGGATATTGCCTGCTTGCGGTATACTGGTTTAATCCGCTTTGCTGGCTTGCATATATTTTATTCTGTCGTGATATTGAGCTTGCGTGTGATGAGAAAGTCATTCGGGATATGGATACCGAAGACAAAAAGGTTTACTCGCGTGTGCTGCTTTCGTTCAGCGATCCGTCGCATCGGATTGCTGCCGGTCCACTGGCGTTCGGCGAAATCGGGGTAAAGAAGAGGATTCAGTCAGTTCTTAATTATCGGAAGCCGACATTCTGGATGGTTGGGCTTGCAATCCTTGCGCTTGTTGTGACTTCGTTATGTTTTCTGACAAATCCGAAGGCAGCAAATGATCCTGTACAAACGTTGGGAACCGCAGAATATCAACTGCCCGATGGATTGGAGGCTGAGAATGCCGATGATCTTACGATTTTTACACCGAATGTATACAAGGTCGGTTCGGAGGCAAGCTGTGCGGATGATATGATTTCTGCGGGATATATTCAGAAATTCAATACGACCGATGATTGGGGCGCGATGAAGGACGGGAAGATTGAACAGGTATACTCCGATAATCATTCTACAGTAGAAGATTATGGATCGATCGATGGCTTGTGCGCTCCGGGGTATCTGGTGAAAGTCGATTATGATCTGTATTCGGCTGCTGCATGGGAAAAAGAAAAAAACAAGGGAACGGATATGTCGGAGATTGATACGACGGGACAGTATTGGCTGCTTTATTTGGTGAGAGAAAATGAAGAAACAGGATATATTCTGGCGTTGAATACTAAGAATTACACGAAAGAGGATATGCTCGCGTGGGCGCAGAGTTTTCAATTTTAGAGAATTGATGGCAGGTAGGTTGAAAGACCTGCCTGTGTTTATTATGTAAATAAAAATAGACAAATAAGCCCATTTTGTATAATATTATTGACATAAGGACAAAAAGAAAGATGGGATAAAACGTTATGAGAATGAGTGATTTACTTCGGTTGGGCAAAGATGCAATGCTTTTTGCGGCAGGAATTGTTATCGTAATCGGGATTCTGTGGTTTGTGGGCTATCGTGTAATCTACCGGAAATGTCTGCATGGTAAGAAAACCATTAAGGTTTCGCAGCTGATCTGGGCGGCAGCAATGATCGGCTACCTATTTGTCGTGCTGTATGCGACATTGGTGCGCGGCGGATATTATGCGGGGCGGCCCAATCTTGTACCGCTGTCCTCGTACCGGCAGGCGTGGTATCAGTTCAATGTGACGGAATGGCGCAATCTGATCCTGAACATCTGCATGTTTGTGCCACTCGGTATTCTGCTTCCGATGGGGATAAGATTTTTTCGCAAGGCATACCGCACTTATCTGGCAGGATTTCTGATGTCGCTGGCAATCGAATCGGTGCAGCTTGTAGCGAAGCGTGGTGTGTTTGAGACGGATGATATCATAAACAATACGGTTGGAGGCATTGTCGGCTTCGGGCTGTTTTATCTTGGCGTATGGATCGTGGATCGCTTTCGCAAGACGAACCATTACAATTTGAAAAAGGCATTATTGTGTCAGATCCCACTTGTGGCAGCTGCGGCTGTATTCTGTACGGTTTTTGTGGTGTATGATCATCAGGAACTGGGAAATCTGCCGTGTGACGATGTAACGGCACACCATATACCGGAAGTGACGCTGGCAGACGGAGTGCAGCTATCCGATGATGCAGCGTCACCTATGATCTATAAGATGAAGATCTACACTAAGGAAGAGACGCATGCGTTGGCGCAGGAATTTTTCGCAAAATACGGATTGGATATCGATGAAACGCGAAACGATCTGTATAATGACACGGCGGTTTATTATAGTGAGGACGGAGCGTTGGATCTGTGGATCGATTATCGCGGCGGAACTTATCAGCTGATGGATTTTGATAAAAGTCATCCACAGGATGGCAGTGTGTGCGAGTACTTAAAGGATGCGGATGAGGCTACGGTTCGTCAGTATCTGGAGAATGCAGGCATTGCAGTCCCGGAGAATGCGGTATTTGCCCGATTGGAAAATGATCAGTATCGATTCGACCTGGATGGGGATGTGATCGGGAATCAGTATCTTCATGGTTCTCTTAGGTGCAGCTTCACACAGGCGGGGGATATCGTTCAGCTGGACAATCAGTTTATTGCCTGTGATCCGTACCGGGAGACGGACGTTCGATCCGAGCAGGAAGCATATGAAACGCTTTGCACCGGAAAATTCCGGAGTTACGATTGGCAGGACACGGACAAGATGGAGGTAACCGGTGTCCGGGCATCCTACAGCGCCGATTCAAAGGGCTTCTATCGGCCGGTGTATGTGTTTATGGTGCAGACCGATGCAACAGATGGTTTAGAGATCGCAATCTCATGTGAAAAATAGAAAAATACTTGACTCTCACCCTGGTTCATCCTTTATATTTTAGGCGATTGCGAAGCTCCTGTGGCGGCGTGCTCCGGCTGGACTGACCCGGTGGCGGGCTTCTACGCTGAAGACGATTTTAGACAAAATCATTGAATTTGCGAAAATCTCTGCTGGGCTCAATTTTTATGTCCGAGCAACGCTTCGACTGTGGCACTCCAAGTGTCCGTCTGACACAGATGTGCTCAAAATTTCTAGTCTGCCTAAGAGGGGCACTT
>CAKRKX010000137.1 GCA_934358675.1 uncultured Agathobacter sp.
TGTACTGAAAAGATGTAGATCCCTTGGTTTAGAGCCAAGTTATTTAGGATATGATAAGAAGTCTAAGAGAAATCTTCAGAGAGCAAACCGTAAGGTATCTGAGTTCGGACTTCAGTTACGTGAGAAGCAGAAAGCAAAATTCATCTATGGTGTATTAGAGAAGCCTTTCCGTAACTACTATAAGAAAGCAGATAAGATGAGAGGATTAACAGGTCCTAACCTTATGACAATCCTTGAGTCAAGACTTGATAACGTAGTATTCCGTCTTGGTTTCGCAAGAACAAGAAAGGAAGCTAGACAGATCGTAGATCACAAGTTCGTAACCGTTAACGGTAAGGTTGTAAATATTCCTTCTTACTTAGTTAAGGCTGGCGATGTAATCGAGATCAAAGAGAGCAAGAAGAACATTCAGCGTATGAAGGACATCGTTGAGGTTGCCGGTGGAAGAATCGTTCCTGAGTGGTTAGACATTGATGCTGAGAAGCTTCAGGGAACTGTTAAGGAATTACCTTCACGTGAGCAGATCGATGTACCTGTAAACGAGATGTTAATCGTCGAGTTATACTCTAAGTAATTAGCGTGATGTAGTGCAGGCTATGCACTATTGGAGATGCACCCCTATGGGGTGCGTCTCGTTAAATGCCGAACGAAACCCGAGAAGGAGGGACTTTGTAGTGTTCGATTTTGAAAAACCAAAAATTGAGATTGCTGAAATTTCAGAAGACAAGACATATGGCAGATTTGTTGTAGAGCCTTTGGAAAGAGGATATGGTACGACACTTGGTAATTCTTTAAGAAGAATTATGCTTTCTTCATTACCGGGAGCTGCTGTTAGTCAGGTTAAGATTGACGGAGTTCTTCATGAGTTTAGCTCAATCCCAGGTGTTAAGGAAGATGTTACTGAAATTATCATGAACATCAAGAACCTCGCTATCCGCAATAATAGTTCTACAAATGAACCAAAAGTTGCTTACATTGAATTCGAAGGTGAAGGCGTTGTTACTGCGGCTGATATTCAGGTAGATTCGGATATCGAGATCATGAATCCTGATTTAGTGATCGCTCACTTAAACGGTGGTGCTGATTGCAAATTATACATGGAGCTGACAATCACTAAGGGTAGAGGTTACATTAGTGCAGACAAGAATAAGACAGAGGATACACCGATCGGTGTGCTTGCTATCGATTCTATCTATACTCCGGTTGACCGTGTGAATGTAACGATCGAGAATACCCGTGTTGGTCAGGTTACCGATTATGATAAGCTTACATTGGATGTATATACCAATGGTACCTTAGAGCCGGATGAGGCTGTCAGCCTTGCTGCAAAGGTATTAAGCGAGCACCTGAATCTTTTCATCGACTTATCCGATGCTGCACAGCAGGCTGAGGTTATGGTTGAGAAAGAGAATGATGCACAGGAGAAGGTTCTTGAGATGAACATCGATGAACTCGAGCTGTCTGTTCGTTCTTACAACTGTCTGAAGAGAGCAGGTATCAATACAGTTGCTGAGCTGATCAATCGTACTCCGGAAGACATGATGAAGGTTCGTAACCTTGGTCGCAAGTCTTTAGAGGAAGTATTGGCGAAGCTGAAAGAATTAGGATTACAGTTAAATCAGGGAGAGGAATAATTCGTTCGTGAATTACAATCTTCTTTGATAATATAAGAGATGGCAGTACAGTAAGTCCGAAGGAGCGTGGCTGTCTACTCTTTGTGGCTAACGCAATGTGTGAAATGCATTGCATAACAATTAAGAATGGGTTCGGTAAGTAAGTCCGATGAGCGTGGCCGGATACCCCACAAATGGAGGAAAAAACAATGGCAAAGTATCGTAAGTTAAGCAGAACCTCTAGCCAGAGAAAGGCTTTATTAAGAGGTCAGGTAACAGCTCTTATCGCTAACGGTAAGATCGTAACAACAGAAGCTAAGGCTAAGGAAGTTCGCAAGATCGCTGAAGGTCTTATCGCAGCTGCTGTACGTGAGAAAGACAACTTTGATGAAGTAACTGTAACAGCTAAGGTTGCCCGCAAGGACAAGGATGGCAAGAGAGTGAAAGAAGTTGTTGACGGTAAGAAAGTTACTGTATACGACGAAGTACAGAAGACAATCAAGAAGGATCAGCCTTCACGTCTTCATGCAAGAAGAGAGATGCTCAAGGTTCTCTACTCTGTAAAGACTACAGACGGAACTAAGAAGGGCACAAAGGAAGTTGATCTTGTTGCTAAGTTATTCGATGAGATCGCTCCTAAGTATGCAGACCGTAACGGTGGTTACACAAGAATCGTAAAGATTGGTCAGCGTAAGGGTGACGGAGCTCTCGAAGTACTTCTTGAGTTAGTTTAATATTTGTCATAAGAGACCCCATCTGCGAAAGCAGGTGGGGTTTTTGCATGCGCAAATATAGGCGGTTGCGATTTTGCTTCATATCAACGAAAATTATGAGTAAAAGATAAAAAGGATAAATATATTTGACAAGAGTATAATATATAGTATAATAAAACTGAAATTGATAATTTCTGATATGTGAGGAGGCGGATATATGCTATATGATTATATATTAAATACTTACGAAAAAGATGAGCCTATTTTTTTGTCCGAACTCCCAGGAGCTTCCAGAGACTACGTTCGGCAGGAAATGAAGAAACTTGTTGATGAGGGTAAATTAGAGCGTTTGTTTAATGGGGTCTATTATTTATCGTATACTACGATTCTTGGGACTAAAGGAAAGATGTCAGTAGACAAATATGTAGAAAAAAAATTTATCAATTATAACGGTAGAGTATCTGGGTACATTACTGGAATTCAACTTGCGAATATGTATGGATTTACATCACAAAATCCTGCATTTATAGAGGTATGCTCAAATGAAGCAACAACAAAACAGAGAAAACTTTGTATTGATGGAAGAAATCTGATTATTTATAAACCTACTATTGAAATAACAAAGGAAAATCAAACAGCGCTACAGTTTTTAGACTTTATGTCAACTATTGATAAATATAGTGAACTTTCAGGTGATTTGTTGAGAATGAAACTAAAAGAATTTGTAAATATATTAAATGTGGATTTTTCGGTTGTAAAAAAATATATTTTGTTGTTCCCTGATAGGGTGTATCGAAATATTTATCAAGGGGGGCTGATGGGTGAGCTGGTATAGTAAATATAGAAATGAATGGAAAGAGATTATAGAGACGGTTGCCCGCGAAAGTAAAAGAGCAGAACTTATGGTTGAAAAAGACACTGTTCAATCGATGTTTTTATTGGAGTTATCAAAGATTGATCTTCCATTTGTGTTTAAAGGTGGAACATCCTTGTCAAAAGCATACAATTTGATAGATCGGTTTTCTGAAGATATCGATTTATCAATGAATCGAAAACTGACGGAGGCTGAAAAAAGGGCTTCAAAAGAGTATATTGTAGAAATTGCAAAGTTATTAGACCTGAAGCTAACCAATTCGGATCGGATTAAATCAAGACATGACTACAATATGTATGTGTTTAGCTATGATTCCCTTTTTTCAGGAAAACCTGTAGAGATTATAGTAGAGACTAGTTATTATCAGACGGTATATCCCGTTGAAAGGCATAAGGTTGGAAGTTTTGTGGGAAAATTCTGTCAAAACAATGGAATATTACTTCCTATTCCGTTTGAAGCAGCATCTTTTATTATGAATGTACAGTCGGTTGACCGAACTTTTATTGATAAGGTATTTGCAATCTGTGATTACCGTATTCAGAATATGCAAGATAGAGATTCGCGCCATTTGTATGATATCTGCAAATTACTTCCCGAGATAAAATTGGATCAGAAATTGGATGAACTAATTGATATTGTCAGAAACGACAGAATGCATTCAAAGAATAATCCGTCTGCCCAGTTGGAGTATAATATTCCTGAAATGTTAAAGGAAATCATTACCAGCCGGTTCTATGAAGCGGATTATCGAAACGTGACTCAGAAATTGTTATACGAAGATATTAGCTATGATTATGCGATTGAAAATGGCATTGCAATGGTGGCAGAATCAAATGTTTTCTTATATAAGAAAAATAATCCTATATCTTTTGGTAGTTAGAGAAAAGTTGATTGATTATATAGGAAAAGAATTTAACATAATTGCACGATAAAAATTATATTTTTGTAGGGAATGGGTTTTACTCGTTCCCGATTTTTTTACGCAGACGGCTCACTAAAGGGCGGTCTTTTTTATTTTAACTCCCTACTTAACGGAAAGAAGATTTACTTGGGGGATAAGGCCTATTTTGATCGGTTCGTCCGAGCAAATAGTCAACACTTGTATGATGAAAATCAGCCAATGCACATAGAATTTCGGTAGGAATTTCCCGTTCATCATTTTCATATCTGGAATAGGTACGCTGACTGATGTTAAGATGGCTTGCCAATTCTGTCTGTGTCAGGTCTTTGTCTTCTCGTAGATCTCGAATTCTTCTATATATCAAATTTAAACACCTCCCATATGCAGTAATAGTATATGGTAGACCAAACTGGACTATTGAAGTTTAGACTGATATGGACTAAAATGTGAATTGCAAGAAATAAAAAAAGAGCGACAATCTTTCGCAGATTAACATAATCTACGAAAGAATTTTCACTCTCTAAAAAACGATACTTATGATTCCTTCACGACTATTCTAGTCTTTGTTTCATAATTTGTCAACAATAGACAAATTATTTGTGTATAATGATAGTTTATATACAAAAAATGCGATGGTTTTAAACATTTTTACATGATTTATGGTCAATTTTATGGTCAAACAATTATAAAGGAGGAGATGAATTTTGGCAAGACATGGCGAAAATATAAGAAAGCGTTCCGATGGAAGGTGGGAAGGCCGATATCCGGTTATTTCGGGCAGCGGGAAAAAGCGATATCATTCGGTTTACGGGCATTCTTATCACGAAGTAAAGGAAAAAATAAGAGATTCCCTACAAAATTGCAGTGTGGATTGCACCTGGTCCGTCAGTCGGGACTCGCCAGCAATCGCATTAGATGTGATCGCACAGGAGTGGTTGTCTGATGTGTTGGAC
>CAKRKX010000138.1 GCA_934358675.1 uncultured Agathobacter sp.
GGATCTGATCGCAGATTTAGAGCAGGCACTTGCAGCCGTATAATGAGGAAAAGAGTCGTGCTGTCGCACGACTCTTTAGAACGTAGACAACAAAAATGGGAGATTCGTTGGAATCTCCCATTTTTGTTGTATTACGCCGTCTTACCGGTATAAAGCTGATAATATTTTCCTTTGGCGGCGAGCAGTTGCTCGTGGTTGCCTCGCTCGATGACACGTCCCTGCTCGAGAACAATGATACAGTCACTGTTGCGGATTGTGGAGAGACGATGGGCGATGACGAAGGTGGTTCGTCCTGCCATCAGTTTATCCATGCCGTCCTGTACGATACGCTCGGTACGGGTATCAATCGAACTGGTTGCCTCGTCGAGGATCAGTACCGGCGGATTGGCGATCGCGGCACGCGCGATCGAGAGCATCTGTCGCTGTCCCTGGCTCAAGTTTGCGCCGTCTCCGGTGAGTACGGTGTTGTAGCCGTCCGGAAGCTGGCGGATAAAGGTGTCTGCGTTGGCAAGTCTTGCGGCTGCGTAGACTTCCTCGTCAGTCGCATCGAGTTTTCCGTAGCGGATGTTGTCCATAACGGTCGCGGTAAACAGGTGTGTATCCTGCAATACGATGCCGAGAGAGTGGCGAAGATCCGCTTTTTTGATCTTGTTGATGTTGATGCCGTCGTAACGGATCTTACCGTCCTGAATGTCGTAGAAACGGTTGATCAGGTTGGTGATCGTTGTCTTTCCGGCTCCGGTCGATCCGACGAATGCGATCTTCTGACCGGGAGTCGCGTACAGATCGACATTGTGAAGTACGATCTTATCCGGTACATAGCCAAAGTCCACATCGTCAAAGACAACATCGCCGGTCAGGCGTTTGTAATCCACTGAACCGTCTGCCTGATGCACATGCTTCCATGCCCAGATGCCGGTCGTCTCCGATGTCTCGGTGAGGACACCGTTTTCTTCCTTTGCATTGACTAAAGTGACGTATCCGTCATCGGTTTCCGGCTCCTCGTCGAGAAGCTTGAAGATTCGCTCACTTCCGGCAAGTGCCATAACAACGCTGTTAAGCTGCATGCTGACCTGTGAGATCGGCATGTTAAAGCTCTTGTTGAAGGTCAGGAAGCTGGCGAGCTTTCCGAGTGTGAGTCCGCCGAAGCCGGATAATGCCATCACACCGCCGATCATGGCGCAGAGCACGTAACTGATGTTACCGATCTGTGCGTTGACCGGACCGAGTGCGTTGGAGTAGCGGTTCGCATTGTAGGCACTGTCGTAAAGCTGATCGTTGAGCTTGTTGAAATCCTCAATGTTCTGCTCCTCGTGCGTGAATACCTTAACGACTTTCTGTCCGTTTAACATCTCCTCGATAAATCCGTTGACCTTACCGAGATCCTGCTGCTGGGCAAGGAAGTAACGGCTGGAGAAGCCTGCAAATTTGCCGGTTATAAATACGGTGATCGCAACCATGACAAGTGTCAGGATCGTCAGCGGAATGTTTAATATTACCATGTAGATGAGCACGTTAACGATCGTTACGATACTGTTTAAAAGCTGCGGGATACTCTGGCTGACCATCTGGCGGAGTGTGTCGATATCGTTGGTGTACACCGACATGATATCTCCGTGCGAGTGGGTGTCAAAGTAGCGGATCGGCAGATCCTGCATGTGGGTAAAAAGATCGTCTCTGAGGTTTTTGATCGTTCCCTGTGAGATGTAGATCAATAGCTTATTGTACATAAAAGTGGCAACAACGCCGAGTGCGTAGAAGCCGGCAACTTTGCCGATCGCATGCAAAAGCGGTGCGTAATCGGCATTGCCGCTTTCGACCATCGGCATGATGTAATCATCGATCAGCTTCTGCATGAACATCGTTCCCTGTGTGTTACACATAACACTGGCAAGGATGCCGATGATGACAAGCGCGTAGAGTGCACCGTATTTCTTTAAAACATATCCCATCAGGCGCTTTATCAGCCTGCCCGGGTTTTCAATCTTTGGTTTTGGTCCTCGTGGTCCGCGTGGTCCAGGCATTAAGCAGCACCTCCTTCATCAAAATCTCCGCCACCCTGTGTCTGCGATTCATAGACATCGCGGTAGATTGCATTGTTGGCGAGTAATTCTTCGTGTGTTCCGAATCCGTTTAAGCGTCCGTCATCGAGTACGATGATGCGGTCTGCATCCATAACGGACGAGATTCGCTGTGCGATGATCAGCTTGGTCGTTCCCGGAATTGCCTCACGGAACGACTGGCGGATACGCGCATCCGTCGCTGTATCAACGGCGCTGGTGCTGTCGTCAAGGATCAGTACCTTTGGCTTCTTCAAGAGAGCGCGTGCGATACACAGACGCTGTTTCTGACCGCCGGATACGTTTGTTCCGCCCTGTTCGATATACGTGTTGTACTTATTCGGGAATGTCTGAATGAACTCATCGGCACATGCCTGTCGGCAGGCTTCCATACATTCCTCCTCGGTCGCATCCGGATTACCCCAGCGGAGATTGTCGAGGATCGTGCCGGAGAAGAGGACGTTCTGCTGTAATACAACCGATACTTCGCTTCGCAGCGTATCAAGGTCATACTCGCGGACATCTTTGCCGCCGACATAGATCGTACCGCTTTCCACATCGTAGAGGCGGCTGATCAGATTGACGAGTGAGGACTTCGAGCTTCCGGTTCCACCGACAATTCCGATCGTCTCGCCGGAGCGGATGTCGAGATTGATGTCATCCAGTACCGGGACTTCCGCATTCTTCGAGTAGCGGAAGGTTACGTGGTCAAAGCGGATGCTTCCGTCGGCAATCGTAAAGCATGGATCTTTTGGATTGTGAAGCGTGCTTTCCTCGTTGATCACTTCTGCGATACGGCGTGCGCTGGCAACACTCATGGAGATCATAACGAATACCATGGACAGCATCATCAGACTCATGAGGATGTTCATACAATAAGTAAGCAGTGCGAGCAGATCACCGGTAGCCAGTGTCGAACCGACGACCATATGTGCACCGAACCAGCTGATCAGAAGGATACAGCTGTATACGGTAAGCTGCATGAGCGGAGCGTTCCATACGACAACAGACTCTGCCTTAAATAACATATTGTAGATATTCTGGCTCGCCTTCTTGAAGCGACTTTTCTCGTAATCGCCGCGGACATACGCTTTCACAACGCGGATCGCGGATACATTTTCCTGAACGCTTTCGTTAAGATCATCATACTTTCGGAATGCCTCCTGAAAATAGCGCATCGCAAGAAAGACGATGAGCGCTAAGCATCCGCCGAGTAAGATGACGGCAACCAGATAGATCAGTGCCAGACGCGGGCTGATAAAGAACGATGCGAGCATCGCAACGATCAGTGTGGAGATCGCACGCACGCACATGCGCAGGATCATCTGATAAGCGTTCTGGATATTGGTTACATCGGTGGTCAGTCTTGTGACAAGACTGGCAGTATTGAACTTGTCAAGATTTGCAAATGAGTATGTCTGAATTTTTTCAAACATCGCTTTGCGCAGGTTACGGCCGAGTCCCATGGATGCCATCGCTGCGTATTTTGCAGCCAGACAGCCGAAGGAAAGGGAGCAGATTGCCGTAACGACCATCCATGCACCGATGACATAGATGTGGTGGGTGTCACCAAGATTGACACCTTTGTCGATGATCGAAGCCATAAGAAGCGGAATGATCATTTCCATGATAACTTCCGCAAAAGCAAAAAGCGGCGTAAGGATAGACGCTTTCTTGAACTCCTTGACTTCGGCAAGCAGTGTTTTTAACATAAGTCAACCTCTCTTCTTAATTATAAATTTGAAAATATGTCTTGCTTTTTAAAAGTTAGTGTGCTAACAATTAGATATGTTAGACCATGATTTTTTAATTGTCAACAACAATTTATCATGTAAAGAAAGAAACAAGAGGAAGAAAAATGGGTTGCAAAGAAATTGAGAAACATCTGGGAAACAAGTTTCGCGTCATTCACAATATGATCGACAAATATTTTGAAAAGCGCTGGGACGGATCGAGTCATGCGCTGACACGTGTGCAGTGTGCGACATTACATTATTTATATGATCACAGGGATGTCAATGTGTTTCAGAAGGATATCGAGGCGGAGTTCAGTATCACAGGTGCTACGGCAACGAACATATTAAAAGGCCTCGAGCGGCAGGAACTGATCACGCGCGAGCCGATGCCGGAGGATGCCCGCCTGAAAAAAATCTTGCTTACCGATGAGGGATGCGCGTGCAATGCGCAGGCATATGAAAATATACGTCATATGGAAGAGACGCTGGCTGCTGGATTTTCCGGTGAGGAACTGGAAATGTTACGGGGAATGCTGGATCGAGTAATCGCCAATTTGGAAGGGTTATAGGAGATCCGTTGTGAAAAAGTGTAAAAAGACCACATAATCTTGATTTCTCATATTGACAAAGACACAAGATATAGTGTAATCTTGTTAATACAGACAATAAATACTATATATTGTGTAAATGCGTGAGGTTTTCGGTGAAAACCTCACATATAGCGTCAGGACATTTGCCGGTGGCAAATTTATTGATAGAATGATGTTCAATGTGGAGGAGGATGGATAATGAAAATTATCAAACGAAGCGGCAGTGAAGCTGTATATGATTCGAATAAGATCATAGCTGCCGTGCAGAAAGCCAATGCGTCGGTTATTGACTATGAGAAACTGTCAGATGAGCAGATCAAAGAGATTGCAGATAACGTAGAGACTGCGTGTGAGAACATGAAACGCTCCCCGAGTGTGGAGGAGATTCAGGATATGGTGGAGAACCAGTTGATGAACAAGCGTGCCTTCACCGTTGCGCGTAACTACATTACATACCGTTACAAGAGAGCACTCGTGCGTAAGTCCAATTCCACGGACCAGCAGATCTTAAGTCTTCTCGAGTGCAACAACGAGGAAGTAAAGCAGGAGAATTCCAACAAGA
>CAKRKX010000139.1 GCA_934358675.1 uncultured Agathobacter sp.
GCTTTAAGTTCTTCATGAACTTCTCTGCTGCCGCACGTCCTCCCTTGATCTCAAACGATACGACACCGCATCCGCCGTTTGGCAGATACTTCTGTGCCAATTCGTAATACTTATTGCTCTTCAGTCCTGAGTAATTGACAAACTCAACCTTCGGATGCTTCTCCAAAAACTCTGCAACCGCCTGTCCGTTCTCCACGTGGCGTGGCATACGAACATGCAGAGACTCGAGTCCAAGGTTTAAGATAAACGCATGCTGCGGAGACTGAATGCATCCGAGATCTCTCATCAGCTGCGCCGTACACTTTGTAATAAAAGCACCTTCCTTGCCAAATTTCTCTGCGTATGTAATTCCGTGATAAGACTCGTCCGGTGTACACAGTCCCGGATACTTGTCCGCATGTGCCATCCAGTCAAACTTGCCGGAATCTACGATCGCACCGCCCACGGCAGCTCCGTGTCCGTCCATGTACTTTGTGGTAGAGTGCGTCACGATATCCGCGCCCCACTCGATCGGGCGGCAGTTCACCGGTGTCGGGAAAGTGTTATCCACGATCAGCGGTACTCCGTGCGCATGTGCGGCTTTTGCAAATTTCTCGATATCAAGTACCGTCAGCGCAGGGTTTGCGATCGTCTCGCCGAATACCGCACGCGTGTTATCCTGAAATGCCGCATTCAACTCATCCTCGGTGCAATCCGGTGATACAAATGTTACACCAATGCCCATCTTTGCCATCGTAACAGAGATCAGGTTGAATGTTCCACCGTAGATGGAAGAAGATGCCACGATATGGCTTCCCGCCTCACAGATGTTAAACAGTGCAAAGAAGTTCGCTGCCTGTCCGGACGAGGTCAGCATGGCTGCCGTACCGCCCTCTAACGCTGCAATCTTGGCTGCAACATAATCGTTGGTCGGATTCTGCAGTCTTGTATAAAAATATCCGCTCGCCTCAAGGTCAAAAAGCTTTCCCATGTCCTCGCTCGTGTCGTACTTAAATGTTGTCGACTGGACGATTGGAATCTGTCTCGGTTCTCCGTTGCCAGGTGTGTAACCGGCCTGCACGCATTTCGTGTTTAATGTGTAATCATTCATTTTAAATTCTTCTCCTTCTCAATTTTTGTATCTTATCACCAGGCAAAGCCTGATAAACTACCTTAATATCTTTCTCACGATGATACGCGCTCATCGTTTCGTATCACATCCATAAATTTACCGACTTCCGCCCACGCTTTCTTCGACTCCGGAATGTTCAGATAAGCCATCTGGAACACATGGAACATTCCCTCGTAAATACTCAATCTCACGCGGACGCCCTGCTCTCTCGCCTTGGCGGCAGCCGATACGGAGTCGCTTAAAAGCATCTCGATCGAACCAACCTGTATGAGCATCGGCGGAAAACCTCTGAAATCTCCGAAAAGCGGAGAGATATAACAATCCATCTTATCATGATCTCCCGCATAATCATTGACGTAGATCAAACTTTCTTTTGTATTTCCAAACAATGGGTCCTTGTCAAAATTCGTCTCATACGACTCGCCGCTCGCTGTCAGATCCGTCCACGGCGACATCGCCACAATTCCTCCCGGCATCGGCATATGATGATCCTTCAAATACATGCAAAGACACATCGCAAGACCTCCGCCCGCGGAGTCTCCTGCAACGATGATCTGCTCGCCGTAATAGCCTTTGTCGAGAAGCCATTGATAGGAAGCCACCGCATCCTCGAGCGCTGCCGGATACGGATGCTCCGGTGCCACGCGGTAGTCCGGTGTCAACACATTGCATCCACGGCTCACCTCGTTGTAAAGTCCCGCGAACACATAGTACGCATTGCGCACTGCGCCCATATAGCCGCCTCCGTGTAGCTGCAGGATCACATGATCCTGATTCGGGTTTTCTTTTAACGACAACAGTTTCATCGAGAATTTTTCCATCTCAATGTGTGTCATATTAAAACAGTCCGGGACGATCCACGGCGGCTCCTTGAGCCTCTTGCGAAGTTCGCCGCTTTTGATCTTCTTGCCGATCTGCAGATCGTTCGTCAGATGTGACAGCAGATCAGCGATCACGCGTCCCTTAACACTTGCTTCACTCTCTATCATACATGAAATCTCCGTTTTAATTCTGTTCTTGCCCGTCGGTCACCGATGATCAGCGTGCCCAGGAACAAAAATACCGATGTTGCAAAAGCGATCCATACCAGATATGGAAACTTGATAATACCTCCCAGTCGGAGTCCCACCGGAATCACACTGAGCAATATTGCCAAAATCTCTGCCATCATATAACTCTGCCAGTTTCTCCGGTTCACCAGTATCAGGATCAAAAGGGTCAGATCGATCAGGAGAATGCCAAGCGGGAGCACATAATCGAGTGACCAGCCTCTGTATCCGGTCAGGTAATCGATACCGAGAAGCATCAGCACCGCAAGGATTACCAACGTGAGCGTCTTAAACATATAACCGGATTTGCCGAGGATTGCCATGCGCAGTACCGCGTTGGCGTAGGCAAGGATCAGACACGCCACAAGGCTCCACGCCACATCCGGGTTCGTGATATGATTGATTGCCACCATGAGACATCCCGACACAATCGATAAGAACAGCAGAATATTCTCCAACAGTCGGAACCTCCGGTTGACACCGATCGCGTTCGGATACGCGTCCACATTCGGTTCATCTCCGCTTTCAAGCACATTCTTGCAGAGCGGACAGCGATCCGTATCGTCCAAAATAATTACATTACACTTCTTGCATCTACTCATAATACACTCCGTTCGTCTGAATCTCCACCTCAATTCCGTCCGATGCGATCTTGCGGAAAAAGGCCTTCTGCACCATCGCCTCCGCAAAAACGGAACTGAACGTAAAGACAAGCGTATCCTTGTAGGAACAGATCGTTCCCTTGATCTCCTGCCCCTTCGACATCGCAATAAACGCCTTAAAGCCCTTCACATACGGCTCATAGAGTTCATCGATCTTGATATTGCCGATATTCGTGATCGTCGTCGTGTTGGCGACCGCCGACCTGGTATACACCAGTTTCATCGCAATATTCTTGATAAAAAGCGGCACTGGACGCATCAGCTTGTTCATCTGATTGGACACACTGTACGAAAACAGATCCTCGAGATGCTCCTTGTTGATCTGCGAATGCAGGCTCTCTTTTATGATCTGCACCACTTCCTCAAAGGTATACTGTTCCTTCTCGGCACGAAACTCCGCCGATACCATGACAAAGAAATTCTTTGTCGTGTTCGAATCAAAATACGGGCGCAGATTGACCGGAACCGCCACGCGGATTGGTCGTCCGCCCGGCATACCGTGCAGCAATTCCGTGTAGACGCTCCAGACAAATACCGACACAAGATACTCATTCAAAGAGGCTCCGTACTTGTGTGCCACTTCTTTGAGCTGTGTGATCGGCACACTGCCGTGCATCACACCGAATTCGCCCGCCGGAAGATGTTCCTCCTTGATCAGATACGCCTTTTCCTTATTAAAGCCACTCGGCTTACGCTTCTTATAATTGCGGACAAAACTGTCCTCGCGGCACAGTGACGTGTCCACGCTCAGCTTGTCCCCTGCTTTCTCCGCCAGATCCGGGTGCACCAGACGCAGATACTGATACGTCAGCTCCCGTAAGAAATTGATGCCTCCCATTCCGTCTGTCAGCACATGGAAGACCTCCAGGTTGATCCTGCATCCGTAATACGTGACGCGGAACAGATAATTGTGGTTGCGGTTCTGCCGGATATAGCGGCACGGAAACATGATCTCCTCCGTCACCTTCGGTGCCCTCTTCCCGTTCTCCTCAAAATAGTACCAGAACACGCCGGTTCGCATCCGCACATTAAATCCGTCAAACTTCGGAAGCACAATGTCCAGTGCCTGCTGCAGAGGCTCTCTACGGATCTCCTCATTCAGTTCCACACTGATGCGATACACATTCGTCATATTCTCCCCCGCGATCGAAGGGAAGAGATGTGCAGTATTATCCAGCTTATCCCAGCGGATCTGCCGCGGGATCGGCTTTACTTTACGCTCTTTTTTACTCATACTTACTTTTCTTTCATATAGTTAAAAGATACTGACACCCGCAAAACTGAGTGCCATCATGATCACGCCTGCCAGTAACACACCGAGCATGACTGCGATCACGGTCAATTTAAAATCCATATCCAGAATACTTGCCGCAAGCGTTCCAGTCCACGCTCCGGTTCCCGGAAGCGGGATTCCTACAAAAAGCAACAGTGCAAGGAACAATCCCCGTCCTGCTTTCTGCTGCAGCTTCTTTCCGCCTTTTTCTCCTTTTTCAAGGCACCAGCTGAAAAAGCCTCCGATCACCGGCTTATCTGCGCCCCACTCAAGCACCTTGCGGGCGAACAGATAGATGATCGGCACCGGCAGCATGTTGCCGATGATCGCGATAATATACGACTGGATGATCGGAAGATGGCGGATCTGTGAGATTGGGATTGCTCCACGAAGCTCGATCAAAGGCACCATTGATACAAAAAATACGACCAGATAGTCAATCATGAAAAAATCCTCACTTTACTTATTCTTCTTTAAATAATCTTCCAAAAAGGCGATAAACGTCTTCATCTGCTCATCCGTTCCGATCGTGATGCGCAGATACTCATTGATGCGCGCCGGCTTGCTGAAATGGCGCACATAAATGTCATTCTCGCGAAGCGCTTCAAACAAAGACTCCCCGGATACATCCGGATGCATTGCAAAGATAAAGTTACTCTTCGAGTCACCGAAGACAAAACCGAGCCGCTTTAACTCCTGCTTCGTCCATTCTCTTGTCTTAATGATTTTATCCCTTGTCAGCTCAAAATATGCCCGGTCATTGACTGCAGCTGTACCTGCTGCGATCGTGATCGTATCC
>CAKRKX010000140.1 GCA_934358675.1 uncultured Agathobacter sp.
CAGAGAAGCTTGCCGCTCAGCAGAAAGCCGAGGAAGAGGAAGCAAAGGCAGATGAGCCGAGAAAAGATATGGGATTTATCTCTGTGTCGATCGGTGAGGGTATGAATGAGATCTTCAAGGGACTTGGTGTTGACTATATTATCGAGGGTGGTCAGACCATGAACCCGAGTACCGAGGATATGCTTTCTGCAATCGACCATGTGAATGCAGACCATATTTTTATTTTGCCGAACAATAAGAACATTATTATGGCAGCAAATCAGGCTGCAACACTTGTAGAGGATAAGGATATCATCGTTCTTCCTACAAAGACGATTCCACAGGGAATTGTTGCGATGGTCAATTACATCCCGGATTACTCTGCGGAAGAGAACAAAGAGACGATGCTTGCAGAGATCGGCAATGTCAAGACCGGTCAGGTAACTTACGCGGTTCGTGATACCGAGATTGACGGTAAGACGATCCAGCAGGACGACTATATGGGAATCGGCGATTCTTCCATCCTTTCGGTTGGTCAGGATCTGAAGGCTACCACACTTGAGATGGTCGATGCGATGGTGGATGAGGATTCTGCGATCGTAAGCATCTACTACGGAACCGATGCGACCGAGGAAGCTGCAGAAGAACTTGGCGCGATCATCGAGGAGAAATACCCGGATGTAGAAGTTGAGATCAACGCAGGCGGACAGCCGATCTATTACTATGTCATTTCGGTAGAATAAAGATTATGAATGAGATATCTTCAATTACGACATTAAAAGGAATTGGGGAGAAAACCAAAGATTTGTTTGCAAAAATGGGAGTATACACCGTCGGTGATATACTCCTTCATTTTCCCCGCACATATATCAAATATCCGCCGATGGAACCGATCGATGAGATCACTTCATTGACGGAAGAGATGCATGCGATCGTGGCGCAGGTACGCACTTCACCGGTCGTCAAAAACACAAGACGGATGCAACTGACCCTTCTTACGATCGGTTCGACCGGACATAAGATACAGCTCATCTGGTATCGCATGCCGTATATCAAAAATTCGCTGAAGCTGAATCAATACTGCGTTTTTTACGGAAAAGTCGTGATCAAAGACGGCAAATATGTGATGGAGCAGTCGGTCGTTTACGAACCGGAAGCTTATCGGAAGATGGAGGATGTGCTTTTCCCGGTGTATTCCCTGACAACCGGTGTATCAAATAATCTGATCACGAAAACGGTGCGGCAGGCATTGAACGAAAAGGATCTTCTAAAGGATTATCTGCCGACAGAAATCCGTGAACATTATACGCTGTGCGAGTACAATTATGCGGTCAAGCAGATTCACTTTCCGGATTCGTTTGATACGCTGATTGAAGCACGAAAACGCCTTGTTTTTGATGAATTTTTCCTGTTTATTCTCGGAATGCAGTATCAGAAGGAACAAAAAAAGCGAGAGTGCAACGAATTCACTTTTCAGAATCCGGATATCATATCCGATTGTATCGGAAAGCTTCCTTACGAGCTGACCGGCGCGCAGAAACGCGCTTTGGATGATGTGATCGCCGATATGCAGAGCCCTTATGTGATGCAGCGGCTGATTCAGGGTGACGTAGGTTCCGGTAAGACGATCGTGGCTTTCCTTGCGATGGCGTGGACGGCTGCAAGCGGCTATCAGTCTGCTATTATGGCTCCAACCGAGGTTCTCGCCAGACAGCATTATGAATCGTACTGCCAGATGAGCGAACAGTTCGGATTGTCGTTTCCGATCGTTCTCTTAACCGGCTCCATGACAGCGAAAGAGAAGCGGCTTGCCTATCAGACACTTGAGGAAGAATCGGATGCGATGGTGATCGGAACGCATGCACTCATTCAGGAGAAAGCGATCTATTCGAATCTGGCACTTGTGATCACGGACGAGCAGCACCGATTCGGCGTTCGCCAGCGAGAGACTTTTGCGGAAAAAGGCAGACGGCCACATATTCTTGTCATGAGTGCAACACCGATCCCGCGAACGCTTGCCATCATTTTATACGGTGATCTGGATATTTCCGTCATTGATGAAGTACCGGCGAGACGACTTCCAATCAAAAACTGTGTTGTAAATACAGGCTTCCGCCCGAAAGCATATGCCTTTATCGGGGAGCAGGTGCGCGCAGGACATCAGGCGTACATTATCTGCCCGCTTGTGGAAGGAAGCGAGAATATGGACGGCGAGAATGTGACGGATTATGCGGTTAGTGTCCGTCAGGAACTGCCTTCCGATATTGAAGTCGGCATTTTGCACGGTAAAATGAAAAATGATAAGAAAAATGAAATTATGAACCTGTTTGCGCAAAATAAAGTACAGGTACTTGTGTCGACGACGGTTGTGGAAGTCGGTGTGAATGTGCCGAATGCTACGGTTATGATGATCGAGAATGCCGATCGTTTCGGACTTGCGCAGCTGCATCAGCTTCGCGGGCGCGTCGGACGAGGCGATGCACAGTCGTACTGCATTATGATCAATACTTCACAGTCCAAAACTGCAAAGAAGCGCCTTGAAATCCTGAATCAGTCGAACGACGGATTTAAGATTGCCAGTGAAGATTTACGACTTCGCGGACCGGGTGATTTCTTCGGTATCCGCCAGAGCGGTGATCTTGCCTTTCAGCTTGCGGATATCTATCAGGATGCACCGGTGCTTCAGCAGGCTTCCGAGGCGGTATCTGCGATCCTTGAGGAAGATCCGGATCTTGTGATGGATTCACATGTGGTGTTGCAGCGTAAGATGGAACGGTTTATGGATGAGAAGATCGATCATATGAATTTATAAGTTTTTCGATGTGATACGTCATCTTCGTATTTCGTATATAAAAATTTGAAGCAATTATGAAAATGCTGCCATGGAATTAATACACTTTGGAACAAGAAATTGCCAGCATATGCTTTTTGCCTCTGCATATACTATGAGTGTACTAAATGTATCAAGTTTTCTTTGAAAACTTGATATGTAGCGTCAGCCGGGCGATACATCAAAGATGTACCGCAGATGCCGCAGGCAACTTTGAATGGGCTGATGTACACGTTCAAAGGAGGAAAACATCATGGCAAACAGAAGTACTAAGAAATCATTAGAACGTTTCAAGTATGAGGTCGCAGACGAGCTTGGTGTTCCGCTCAGCGACGGATACAATGGTAACCTTACCGCAAGACAGAACGGATCTGTCGGCGGTTATATGGTCAAAAAGATGATCGAGGCACAGGAAAGACAGATGGCTGGTCGTACACCGGATCAGCAGTAGGTACAAGTGATAACAAAATAATCTACAAAAGAAAAAGCAGGTCCCTCAGTTTTTGAGGGGCCTGTTTTTCCACATATGTTATTTTAATTACTCGAGAAGCGTAAGTGCGGAAATATCAGGGTGGATCGTCATGGAGAAATTCGTATAATAGACCACGAATCCCGGAGCACTGCCTGCCGGTTTCTTTACATTTTTCTTCTGGAGATAATCGATCTCGATTTTGTCGGATTCCCTTCCCTTGGAATAGTAGCCGGCCAGCATGGCAGCTTCTTCGTACACACGATCCGGCATTTCTTCGCCTTTATTCTTTACAACGACGTGAGAACCCGGCATTCCCTTTGCGTGGAACCACCAGTCGTTTCCGGTTGCAAACTTGAAGGTCAGTTCGTCATTTTGGTAATTGTTTTTACCGACATACATATCATATCCGTCGGAAGAGAGATAGTGGAACGGTTTGCTTTTCACTTTTTCTTTCTTTCCGGTTCTGTGTTTCTTGATAAATCCATATTCCATCAACTCCTGCTTGATCTGGACAAGATCGTCGGCGGAGAGTGCGATATCAAGGGAGTTCTGAATGGATTCTAAGTGATCGATCTCTGCTTTGGTCTCGGCGAGAAGCGTTTCTAGCGCTTCCGCGGTACGTTTTAATTTGCCGTAGCGGTCAAAGTATTTCTGTGAATTTTCGCGCGCAGTCTTGGTTGGATCGAGTGGAATCTTGATCTCTTTGTTGTCATCATAGAAATTTGGCGCAATTAATTCTTTTGCACCTTCCTCGAGATTGTATCCGTATACGTTGATCAATTCACCGTACAGCTTATATTTTTCGCGTTTTTCCGAATCTTTCTGCTGCTTGAGCTGAATCTGATATTTTTTCTGGTTACGCTCCAATGCGGTGTTTACGATACGGCGCAGATCTGCCGATTTCTGGTGGATGCGGCTGTACACGTTTTTCTCCGCGTAATAGACTTCGAGCACGCGGGAGATGCTTTCGTAGGATTCCATTTCATAATCGTGATACATGGTCAGATCAACTGCTGCAAATTCCAGCGGCTCACGACCTTTTCGTACGATCACCGGGTGGTAGTTGTTCGCGCGGACATCGTCAAAAAACCATGCAATATGATTGCACAGATGCAAAAGCTGCTCCTCGGAATAGGAAGCCAGCGGCTGGTCCGCATCCAGTCCGGCACGGTAAGCAATCTCGGACGCGATCAGCGGACTGACACCGGTAAATGTTGTGTAGATCGCCTTGGCAACGGTCAGAGGCTTGCCGGCGATGATCGAACGGATCTGATCAGCCGGCGTGGTAAGCGGGTTAAACTTGTCCTCCTGTGTTGCCGGAATAAAATATTCCTTGCCCGGAAGTACTTCACGAAGTGAACTTACCGCAGATGAAACATGCTTGATGCTGTCGATGATCATGCCTTTTTCATCGCAGAAGATGATATTGGAG
>CAKRKX010000141.1 GCA_934358675.1 uncultured Agathobacter sp.
ACCAAATATAAAAACACCTCTGAAAGATATATACAGAACATATTGGGTGAAATTCCGGTCGGTCATATTAACACTGAACAGATTGCTCCTGTTTTGCGCAGCTCATTTTCTGCAAGCACATACAAAAGTGTATGTTGTGTCATGAAGCAGCTGATGCAGTACGGACATTGCCATTATGGGATGAACGTGATCTCGTTACCCTCTTATGCGGCACATGCAGTTTCAAAACCTGTATCCACTTTCTCGGTTTCGGATCAGGCGAAGCTTACAAGATATCTGCTTAATAACACCGATATCTATAAGACTGGCATAATGATTTGCTTATTCATGGGACTTCGACTGGGTGAAATCTGTGCGCTCAAATGGACGGATATCGATTTTGAGAACCGAGTTCTTCATGTTAGTCGAACAGTCCAAAGATTACGTCAAGAAGATGAGATATCGGATCTGCCGAAAACCAGACTTTATATAAGCAAACCAAAGACAGCGCACTCCATACGTGAAATCCCGATTCCGGATTTTATATATGATCTGCTTTTTTCTTATTATAAACCGGAAACCTTTGTACTAAACGGAGCTTCACCGATGGAGCCGCGTACCTATCAATACAAATTTCAGGCATATCTTTATGAAGCAGGAATAGCTCCCGCGCATTTCCACACATTGCGTCATACTTTTGCGACAAACTGCATCAGCAACGGCGCAGATCCTAAAAGTGTAAGTGAAATGCTTGGTCATTCGACCGTCAGCATTACATTAAACAAATACGTGCATCCGAGCATCGATGTGAAGCGAAACATTCTGAATTCGCTCCCGCAAACCTATTCATCATAAATGGTCAAATAAGTGGTCAAATTTTCCCATTGCTTTTTTTATTCCTTAAAAAACAAATGAATGAGTGCCAATTTCGTAGATTATGTTAATCTACGAAAAATCTTTCCGAAGTAATGCGGTTTGGAGGCACCGGATGAGCATACATCTTTACCAGCACAACGAAGATGCATATCAATCTGTAGAAACAATGTTAGCATGTCGCGGGATGGCGGCGGTTATTCATCCGACCGGTACCGGAAAATCATTTATTGCATTCAAGCTGGCAGAACAGCATCCCTCAAAACATTTCTTATGGCTTTCACCAAGTGAATATATATATCAAACACAACTGGAAAACATTGGAGCGCAATTCGCCAATGTGGAATACATGTCATACAGTCGCCTCATGAAGAATGAGGACAAGATCGGTGAACTTCATCCGGATTATATCATATTGGATGAGTTTCATCGGTGCGGTGCGCCGGAGTGGGGCAGGAGCGTCCGGAAATTACTGGACGAATACCCGGAGGCAAAACGCATTGGATTGTCTGCAACGAATATACGTTATCTGGACAATCAGAGAAATATGGCGGAAGAAATCTTTGACGGAAATATCGCGTCCGAGATGACGCTCGGCGAAGCAATCGTCCGGGAAATTCTTCCCGAGCCAAAGTATGTGATCGCCATGTATTCCTATAAAAAAGAACTTGAAGTGCTTAAGAAGCGGATCCAAAGTCTTTCCAATCAGGGATTGATCGCAGAGAATGAAAAACTTCTCGAACAATTGAGGCGCGCTTTGGAGCAGGCGGACGGGTTGGAAACGGTATTTGCCAGACATATCAAAAAGAAAGACGGCAGATACATTTTATTTTGTTCCAGCAAGGAGCACATGGATGAAATGAAGTATATGGTATGCGACTGGTTTCGTGAAGTGGATGCGAAGCCGCACGTATATACCGCATTTTATCATGATGCGATGACCGGTAAGGAGTTCGAGGCATTTAAGAAAGATGACAGCGCGCATCTGAAACTACTCTTTTGCATTGATATGTTAAACGAAGGCATTCATGTGGAAGGTGTAGACGGTGTCATCCTGTTGCGACCGACCGTGTCGCCAATCATCTATTTGCAGCAGATCGGGCGCGCTTTGTCAGCGGGATCGACGGAGCAGCCGGTTATCTTTGATCTGGTGAACAATTTTGACAGTCTGTATTGCATCGATTGTCTGAAAAACGAAATGCAGGAGGCGTTCCTACTCTATCCGGAAACCTATGAGAAGAGAGCACGTTTCAGGGATCGTTTCTATATTGTGGATGAAATCAAGGACTGCAGGGAATTGTTCTTAAAGCTGCAGGACAATCTGGGATCCTCGTGGGAAACCTATTATATTGCCGCAAAACAGTGGTACGAGGCAACCGGAAATCTGAAGATACCGAGAAGCTATGTGACACCGACAGGGCTGACGTTAGGAAGCTGGATCAACACGCAGCGCAAAGTCTATTCCGGGAAAACGACCGGAAATCTCACAGAAGAGAAGATTCAGAAGCTGGAAGAAATCGGCATGATCTGGAATGTGAGTGACAGCAGTTGGGAAGAGGCGCTTGATGAGTTGCGTGCCTATTATCGGGAACATGGCAACCTTGATGTAAAAGCACGATACATCTCTCCGAGCGGCTTTAAGCTAGGAAACTGGGTTAGAAACGCGCGGTCAGCCGCGAAGCGGTATGGCATCGAGCAGGCTTTCACGGAGGAACAGTGCAGGCAGCTGGAGCAGTTGGGAATGATCTGGGACGCAAGCCATGATAAGTGGGACGTGTATTACAGCGCAGCGGAACAATATTATAACGAACACGGCAATCTGGATGTTCCGGCGAAATTCGTTACGAACGACGGAATTCCATTGGGCGTGTGGCTGGTATCCATCAGCAGCCGTGCAAAAAGAGAAGACGTAAGCAAAAGTACCACCTACCGCAATCAGGTAAAACAGTTGGAGAAGATTGGTTTTACGCTGGAGAGCAAACCTGCCAGACAGTGGAATTACAAGTACGAACTGGCAAAAGCATATTACGTGGAGCATGGGGATCTGAATATCCCGCTCGCATATAAAGTGAATGGAATCAGTCTGGGAAGATGGATATCCAATATAAGAAGCAAACGTAAGCATCCGGCCGCAAATAACATGGTGCTGGATGAGGAGCGGATAAAACAGTTAGATCGCATAGGAATGAACTGGAAATAGCGTTTCTGTGCGGAAAATGTGGAGTGGAAAATGTACAGAAAAAGAGGAAGAGGATGGACCAAGCACATCGATTTCATGTTGCTTGACATTCTGTGTATACAGATCGCATTCGTTGCGGCTTACATGATCCGATTCGGATTGCAGAATCCGTATGCGGACAAAGATTACAGGGTGCTGGCCGCAACCTACATATTGATCGATTTCTTTGTGGAGATCGTATTCGATTCTTTTAAGAATGTACTTAAGAGAGGGTATTTTGATGAGCTTGTTGCGACGATCAAGCACGTATTGATCGTAGAGGCATTGACCGTGGCGTTTCTGTTTTCAATGAAGATGGGAACCATCTATTCAAGACTTTCCTTCTACATCATGGTTCCGATTTATATCGGAATTAATTATGTGGCGAGAGTCATTGTGAAAAAATTCCTGCGCAGCAGAGGCTTTGGAGCCCGCATGAAATCGCTTTTTGTACTTGCGCCGGAAGCATTATTGCAGGAGACCATCGAGACGTTGGACCGCAGCTATATGGGCTATGCACAGATTACGGCTGCAGCACTTGATGCGGACTTAAAGGGGCAAAGCATCGGTGATGTTCCAATCGTGGCAAATCAGGATGAAATCGTGGAATATGCCTGCAACGAGTGGGTGGACGAAGTGCTGATTCCCCCGTACAACGAGAAGGAATATCCGAAAGAACTGGTCAGCATCCTCATGGAAATGGGAATCGCCGTCCATATGGGAATCATGAAACATAACGGCTTGCCGAGTGGACGGCAGCAGGTGGAACGGATCGGAGAGTATACCGTGATCACATCCTGCCTGAATTATGCCAGCGCTTCGAAACTGATGCTCAAGCGGCTGATGGATATTGCCGGCGGATTGGTCGGATGCCTGATCACGCTGCTTTTGATCATTGTGATCGGACCGATCATCTACGTGAAGTCGCCGGGACCGATCTTCTTCGCGCAGGAGCGCATCGGAAGAAACGGCAAGAAATTCAAGATGTATAAGTTCCGCAGTATGTATCTGGATGCGGAGGAACGCAAGAAGGAACTGATGGCGCAGAACCGTATCAGCGATGGATTGATGTTCAAGATGGATTTCGATCCGCGCATCATCGGAAATGAAATTCTGGCAGACGGAACGAAGAAGACCGGAATCGGTCAGTTCATCCGCAAGACGAGTCTGGATGAATTTCCGCAATTTTTTAATATCCTGCGAGGCGATATGAGTCTGGTAGGAACAAGACCGCCGACAGTCGATGAGTGGGAGCAGTATGAGCCACACCACAGAGCGCGTATGGCATTCCGTCCGGGACTGACCGGACTCTGGCAGGTGAGCGGCAGAAGCCAGATCACGGACTTTGAGGAAGTGGTCAAACTCGACACGACGTACATCGATGAGTGGAGCCTGTCGGGGGATGTGAAGATACTGTTTAAGACGGTGAAGACCATTTTGGTGAATGAAGGAGCTATGTAGAAAATGAAGGGAATTATATTAGCCGGCGGATCCGGTACGAGACTGTATCCGCTGACCAAAGTGACAAGTAAGCAATTACTGCCAATCTATGATAAACCGATGATCTATTATCCGATGTCCGTGCTTATGAATGCCGGAATCAGGGATATCCTGATCATCTCAACACCGCAGGAT
>CAKRKX010000142.1 GCA_934358675.1 uncultured Agathobacter sp.
GTGATTACCCACTGTCCAAAGGAATAACCGGCATCCGGTATTGCCTTAAACGTAGGTTCTGCACCTCGTCGTATCGTTGCACCCGATACAAAATACGGATCGGATACACAGACGATCTTGCCTCCGGTTGTATTGATCAGGTTGAGTTTTGTATCTTTTACCTTAAAGTAAACCTTAACTTCAGTCTCGCCAGCCTTCATTTCCAGATCCAGACGGTTCGGATTCTGTAACGTATCGGCATCATAAGTTTCCATTTCATATCCGGTAGCTTTAACCGTCCACTTCTCAACTTCGTAGCCGTCGTCCGGTGTTGCAAAAAGCTGTACCGCCGTTCCCCTCGCAAACTGTCCGCTTGTTCCACCGTTTGCACTGATGGCAGCACTTCCTACATCCTTCATTCCGTCCGCCTTGGCATCGTATTTCTCCGCGGATACCGTAAGCCGGTATGTCTGTCCGATCACCGTATAGCGTGCACCTTCAAAAGTGATCTCATAGTTGGCTCGTGTTGCCTCCGCCTCCTTTGAAGCATTCTCCTTAAAGCAAGGAATGATCGTGTAATTACCCGGATCGGTATTCTCGGTAAGTGTTACCTCATTTTCTGCGGAATTGTATACCTTGTAAACAACATCCAGATCCTCCGCGCTGACACCTTCCACGGTCGTCTCAAGCTTCGGTGCTTCCTTTGGATCCGTCGGATTCTTGACATTATCTGCCGCAACCGCACGCACGATCAGAGGTTTCTTATCTACGGTGAAAGTTGCAGATGCCACCATGTTCTCCGAAGCCGCTTCCCGTGCCAGAGTGCCTAATGCCTCCGCAACACCTGCGGTACCCGGATTTAATGTATCATCCTGTGTGTTCTTTACATATGCATAGAGTGTGTACTGACCGACATCCAGCTTTGTATTTGCATCAAACGTCTTCAATTCGCTCTCTTTCGCCTTCTGATACTTGTAAGTAACACCGCTTGTCACTTCTGTTGTATCAGAGCTTCCTGCTGTAACCGTATACAATGTTGGCAGAATTTTATCTCCATAAATAAATTTTGTTACAACATGTCCGGTTTCATCCTTTAAGTTCAATGCATATCCGTCTGCATTTCCCACAGCAACAATCTGTCCGATTTCAAGAGTCTTGTCCTTGAACACATTATCTCCGCTGTAATAATACTTCACGGTGTACGTTCCGTCTGCAATTCCCTCAATGTCGATCGAAGCACTCGAATAATACTTATTCTCCGGAGTACCTCCGTTCGTTGTAAAGGACTTCGTGGTAGTGCTCGGAACCAGTGCCACCGTTCTTGTATTTTCGTAATCTTTTCCCTCGATCGTAAAAGTTACATTGCCTTTTGGTGCAGTGATATTACCGGTGTTGGCAGAATGCAGTTCAATCTCTGCATGAATTCCCTTAATATCTTTATTTGCTCCATAAGAATCGGCTTTTACCGTAAGAACTCCTTCCGGCGTTCTCTTCGAATACGCGGTCTCGATCTCCTGTGTATAAGCGGAAATCGAGAACTCCTTCTGTGATGTCTCGTCAAAGTAGATCACATTGACGCGGCATCGATAGATTCCTTTATCAGCAGCCGACGCATTTGTGATCGTCAGCTCATTCGTCTTGTAAGCAGGCAGGTTCACCCACTCGCTGCCGTTGTACTTCTGCCACTGGTAAGACAAACTCTTATACTGTTCTTCATTTTCCACAGTAACGGTTGCCTTGCCCTGTGCATCCGGATAGAGTGCGAGCTTACCGGCATCCTTTCCGTCCTCGATCAGACCTGAGACCGTCATCTTCGGATAACCGAGGGTAGTCTTGGTCCTACAGGACAGCGGCTCGCTGTAAATACTTACTTTCGGATTATAGGAAGATTCCGTC
Source organism: uncultured Agathobacter sp. (assembly GCA_934358675.1). Taxonomy (GTDB): domain Bacteria; phylum Bacillota; class Clostridia; order Lachnospirales; family Lachnospiraceae; genus Roseburia. The sequence continues at coordinate 1,876 of CAKRKX010000142.1, forward strand.
TGAATCTGATACTGGTACTCCGTATATGGACTCAGTCCCTTGTCCGTAAATGAAAATTCGTATTTATCCCCGTTCTTCACACCTGCAGAAAACGGCACATACTGTATACGATAGCTTCCGTTTCCATCCGGGAACTCATAGTAGCGGTAAATCTGAAAGCCGGAAACATACTTGTCATAGCTCCATGTAAGCGTTACGGAATCCGGAGTTGTCTCTGCCACATCCTGTGCGAAATCCTCCGGCAGGGATGCCGGCTGCTGTACATCCGTCACAATGTAGCTGACAACCGGAAAATCCATATTGGCACTGCTGTAGCGATAGCAGAAGATCCTCCAGTTCATGTTGTAGCCGTACGGCTTTGCTTCCGCCGGCATTGCCTGCAGTTCTCCGGAGAAGGAGCTTCCCGACGTAGAGACACTGACAGAACCGCTGCTGCCTTCCGAACCGGCGATCACACCGACCGTCACACCACCGGCTCCTGCACCTGCCTTAGCCTCCACCGAGGTCGAAGACGTATAGCTGGTGCTCGTCGACTCAGACATTGCGATCTCCTGGCTGATCGTATCGCCACCACCCTTTGAGGTAAAACCGACCGATGCAGGTGTACCCTTATACTCTGCGATCACATTGTAACCTGCAGTGCTTGATGGGTAAGTGGAAGGATCTCCGACCTCGTGGCGCAGAACGCTGTCTGCGATCGTCGGCAGAATACTGTAATCCTCCGCAATGCTCTCATATTCACTTAAATCCAGAAGCTTAATGCATGCTTCATGCGGAATGTTGACTTCCGAAATAATCTCCTCATAGTTTCCGTTCTCATCCGGCACATAAGACTTAAATTTATAAATCTCCATCGGGATCGAATACAATGCAACTTTATCCTCACCGGAGGTTGCACTGTAAGAGATCGTCTGCTCAAGAGAGGACGTATGCTCCGTCTCCCATGTAAAGTTACTCGTCACCGTTGCTTCCGCTTCTACAGAACCGATCTTCACACCGAAAACCGAGAATTCCTGTTCAAAGGCAACATACGCTCCGACCGAGATGGTCGAGCTGGATGTCGAACCGTTCTCCGAACCTGTTGTGCTCGAATAGCTTGTTGTGGACTCCGCATAGTTTCCGGAGAGATCATCGCGATCTAAGAGATCCTTAAAATATGGAGGAGAAGCAAGTACTGCAAGCACCTTCGGATCGGTGTAGCGGTAATAATGCTCGCCTGCATAATTCATGTAGCTGGAATCATTGTCTGTATTTGCCATGCAAAGAGAGAACGAACTGTTAACCGGCTGTGTCTGATACCAGTTGTCCTCTGCCGGACATGCCATAACACGGCTGGTCTCTCCCCATGTCATCTTCGTGTAATTCTGGGTAATCGTATCCTTCTTTTCTACCAGTCCCTCATATACCCAGCGGCTCGATTTTCTCTTTAACAGTCTGTGGAACCAGGTCTTGTAATATTCTACCTTTTTGAACGATGGAACCTTTCCTCCATTTTCAACATAAGAGGCCTTCTTATCCACCGTTGCGGATGCCTCCTGTGTAATCGTCATCAGTATTCCCGCACCGCTCACACCGGTCATATCTCCGGCTGCACCGTCATACTCAACATATTCTTTTCCTTTACTGCCCGGCATAAATTTCTGTACATCCCATGCCTGATATAATTCAAGACCCTTGTCGGTATAACGGAAGATCAAGGAATCAAAATATAACTTATTGCTTCCGTCTTCCTTCATACTCTTTGCAATGACAGCTGTGTTGGCAGGACATAACGGAAGAGAATAAAACACCTTTTTCTCACGCTCCATTGCCGAATTGACAAGATTGCCATCATCATCTTTCTCAAAGAGATTAAAATTCTTTTCGATGTTAGCTACAAATTGTTTTCCGTTCCATGAGTAGAGTGCCACATAACGGCTGTATGTATTGCCCTCTTTCAGATCTGCATCTGCCTGTCCACAGAGGATCAGTTCCTCCTCACCGGTTCCGATGTCACCGAATGTAAAGGAAGCTCTGACAATGTTACTTGATCCGTATGTGATATCGAACTGCTGGCTTCTCTTTAAGAGATCCTTGCCCTTGTCACCGAACATAACGACCGCCTTGGATCCTTTATTCTGCTCCGGTCCGTAATAATACCCCCACGTGCAGGACAGATCGTCGATACCGTCACGGTCCACATCACCGCTTGTCATGGAAATCATATTGGAAACCACCTGATCTTCTTTCAGATAGTAAGTCCATGCAAGTGCCCAGTTGGAAGCACTCTTATAACCATCATTCTCCGGTCTCTGTAATGCATAGATTGCAATACGCGAATTGTTTTCTTCCGGAATGTACACTGCAACCTCATCCACGCCATCATTGTTCCAGTCGCCGGTTGCAACCTGCAGATAATTCTTCATCTGATATGGATTCTCTGCAAAGTTCTCTGCATTCTTTCCATCCATGACCAGATCCGGATTGCCGAGCTTCTTTTCCCGTGAAAGAAGTTCGATGGATTCTCCGTATGCATTCGTGCCGGTGCCCTTCGCATCGCCAAATCTTAAGTACAGACCACCGTTGGCGGAATATGCCTTCGTATATACCATCGCGATCTGTGCAGATTTACCGGTCATATTCTTATCAAAATTACCGGCTGCCACATCGTACATCACACCCTGATCGGATTGGGCAGTGCTCAGTCCGGTCAGATAATCGGTATAGGTATATTCACCGTCTTTATTGTGCGTACCCGAATTCAGCTTTGTATAGTTACCGGTCGCACT
>CAKRKX010000143.1 GCA_934358675.1 uncultured Agathobacter sp.
GCCTCTTGCTTTGCAGGTAAGTTCTCCACATGGTTATCAACTTATCCACCACTTCATACCACTCTATGGTAATTTGGCTCCACTTTCTACCACCTTGTTACCATAATACCCCCCAGAAGGGTAAAAATCAAGAATTTTTCATGGATTTTACTCTTTTTTTAAATATGTCCAAGATGTTGTGGTTGGCTGATTTTTCTCCACAAGGCGCGTTTTTCTGTAAAAAAGCAAAAAAAGTGGAGGATATTCCCACTTTCGGGTATATCCTCCACTTCTTTGGATTCTTTTTGTATTCAATTATGCTTCGTTTGTGGGATCATCCTCCACTTTGGCACCCTTTACGGCGCGCACATGCCATACAACGATCCACACAACGGACACGATCACGAGAAGTGCTGCCAGCGCCATCGACACCGGATAACCGATGCCCGGAATCAGAAGCTGATCCGTGCGCAGCGATTCGATCCAGAAACGTCCGATTCCGTAGCCCGCAAGATACAGCAGGAACACCTCACCGTCAAATTTCTTATGCTTTGTAAACAGGATCAACAGGATCAGAAGCACCAGATTCCACATTGATTCGTACAGGAATGTCGGGTGCACCTGAATATACGAGATTCCGCCACTCTCCACCACATGCTCCATCAGCTCGCTCGTCACGTCCGAGGAACGCACAGCGGACAGCGGAAGCTGCATCGCAAAAAGTCCGTCGGTATAGCCGCCGAACGCCTCGCGGTTAAAGAAATTGCCCCATCGTCCGATCACCTGTCCAAGCACGAGTCCGAGTCCCGCGGTGTCGCACAGCAGTCCCATGGAAAGTTTTTTCACTCTTGAAAATACAAATGTTGTGATGATCGCCGCGATCACACCGCCGTAGATGGCAAGTCCGCCCTGACGGATATTAAAGACGCTGAGCAGATCATCCTTATAATAATCCCACCGGAACACGACATAATAGATTCTCGCACCGATCAGCGCGCAGACGATCGCCACGATTGCAAGGTCATAGTAGGTGTCAGGTTTCTGCCCCGTGCGCTTCGCCATCCAGCAGGCAATCCCAAGTCCCGCCAGCATACCGCATGCGATCACGATTCCGTAATATGCGATCGAGAAATTTCCGATCATGATATTCTTGCCCACATGATCCAAAAAGATATGCAGGTGCGGAAAGTTAATATTGTAATCCATAATTCATACTCCTTCTATTTTTCTTTTCCGAGCGTCCGGTATGTACGGTAAAACAGGATCGAGGTTGTAGTCACTGCGATCACGTCCGCCACCGGCTCCGCGAGAAATACCGCCATCAGCTTATCCTCCACAAATGCCGGAAGGATATAGATCAGCGGGATCAGCAGAAGCACCTTGCGAAGCAGAGCAAGGAACACGGAGGTCTTCGCATTGCCGAGCGCGATAAATGTCTGCTGACAGGATATCTGTACACCGAAGATCAGCGATACCGCCATATAGATGCGCATTGCCCACTTCGTGAAAGCGATCAATTCCGCCTGATCCGTAAAGATGTAAATAAACGCCTGCGGAACAACCATGCATACCAGCCAGATTGCCGCCGTAAACGCCACGCAGGAGACCAAAAGCAGACGGAATGTTTTCTTCACACGGTCCATCTTCTTCGCGCCGTAATTAAATCCGATGATCGGCTGCGCGCCCTGTGTCAGTCCCTGAATCGGAAGCATCGACATCTGCATCACGGACGAGAGGATCGTCATCGCGCCGACCGCCACATCCCCGCCGTACTTGAGCAGGCTCGTGTTAAAGCAGATGTTGAGCACGCTCTCCGTAAACTGCATGATAAACGGAGCAACGCCGAGTGCGATACACGGTCCGATCGTCTTCGGACGGATCTTCAAATTTTCTTTTCGAATGCAAAGCGTTGTCTGCTTTCCGAGCAGAAATCGCACGATCCATACACAGGAGACTCCCTGTGAGAGAATCGTGGCAAGCGCCGCTCCGCGCACGCCCATATGTAATCCGAAGATAAAGATCGGGTCTAACACAATGTTGCACGCCGCTCCGATCACGACGGTCAGCATTCCGGTCTTCGCAAATCCCTGTGCATTGATGAACGCATTCAGTCCGAGCTCGAGCTGCACGAAGATCGTTCCGATCGAGTAGATCTGCATGTATGCCCACGCATACGGCAGCGTACTCTCGCTCGCTCCGAAAAGCAACAGGATCTTCGGACCCCAGATCTGGCTGACCGCCGTCACAATGACTGCCACGATCACAAGCATCGATGTACAGTTTCCAAGGATCCTCTCCGCTTCTTCCTTATCGCCACGTCCCATCATGATCGATGCGCGCGGCGCACCGCCCATGCTCACCAGCGCCGCAAATGCGGACACACACATGATAAAAGGCATTGTCACACCGAGTCCCGTCAACGCCACCGAGCCAACCTTAGCGATATGCCCGATGTACATGCGGTCCACCAGATTGTATAGCAGGTTGATCACCTGCGCCAGGATAGCAGGAAGTGCCAGTTTAAAAAGCAGACCTCCGATTCTATCCTCTCCGAGATTCGCTTCTTTCGTTTCCTTTTGTCTCATATCCAACTCTTTCTATTTTCAAACCTTCTCCGTTTTTCAATTCCCATAATGAAACTATTTTGTCACTTATAGCAAAAGTTGTCAATATTTCAAATGCTTCGGTATAAAAGAAAACAGACAGAAAGTTTCCCCTTTCTGCCTGCTTTCCATTTTGTCCTACCCGGGCCTACCGTCTGCCGTCAGTCACACATTAACAGTGACACTCAAAGCTTCCGCACTCGGTCTCTCTGCAGGTGTCCGCATGTCCGCCCGCGATACCGATGTGGCTTGCGCAGCACTCTTTCTCACGGTTGAACTTGCACTCGGTCGCCTCACAGGAAACATTTGTCTCCTTTGCCGGCTCTCCCATCTTGTTTGTGGCACAGCCGCATCCCTTGGCCGCGAAGCTGCCGCAGCAGGTCTCGGAAGGCGTCTTTGCCTGCATACCCTCGACCCGAATGTCCTCTCTTCTACAACAGTTGTTCTCATTGTAAGAACAGTTTACAACATTACAATCCAGTTTTGTCATCACACATACCTCCTGAAAAATCTGATTTCTGCCGGCCTGTTCAAGCATCCGGCATCATCCATCACTCTTTTGTGTGGATTCTGAATTAATATGTGTAAATCGCACGAAACTATTCTTCCTTTTTGCTGCCACATTTCATACCTGTTAAGAAACCGTTTTTTAGTGAATTTTAATTTCCTATGATTAAATAAAGTGTGCGCCTGCCGCACACTTTCGCGCGCGAGCGGTATGCTCAGCATAAATTTCTTCTCCGCGAGCTGCGCATCCCCGCGGAGCGTTTTGATTCATAGGAAGGAATTTCCTATGAATTAAAAAAACATCCGGAGCCTCATCGACTCCGGATGCTTTTCATTTACAAATTTCAAATTTTGTTTTAAAATCCGTATCCCCGATTACAGGAAGATGTACTTGCAGATAAATAATACTGCGAGGATGTACATAAGTGGTGTGATCTTCTTGCTCTTTCCGCAAACAAGGTTGAGGATTACATAAGAGATAACACCGATTGCGATACCTTCAGCGATGCTGTACATAAGCGGCATAGCGATCAGGCAAAGGTATGCAGGAATCGCATCTGTAAGATCATCAAAATTAACCTTAACGATTGCAGATACCATAAGGAATCCTACGAAGATTAATGCAGGAGCAGTAGCAAATCCAGGAATTGCTGTAAAGATCGGTGCAAAGAAGATTGCAAGCAGGAATAAGAAACCTGTTACAACCGATGCAAGACCGGTTCTTGCGCCTGCGCCGACACCTGCAGAACTCTCTACGAATGTTGTGGTTGTTGATGTACCGAAGACTGCACCTGCGGAAGTAGCAACGGCATCCGCAAGGAGTGCCTGCTTAACATTCGGAAGCTGTCCTTTTTCATCAAGCATTCCTGCCTTGTCCGATACACCGATGAGTGTTCCGATGGTATCAAACATATCAACAAACAGGAATGAGAATAATACAACGATGAAATCAAGAACACGGACGCCGCTGAAATCAGCAGTAAAGCACTGTCCGAATGTATCCTTGATTGCTGTAAAATCAGTAAACTGTAATGTCGGATATAAAGAATAGTATCCTGCATCCGGATCGATCACATAGATACCGGTTGCCTGGCAGATCATACCAAGAACCCATGTTGCGATAATACCGATCAGGATGGAAGCCTTCACGCCCTTTACATAAAGGATTGCGGTCAGCATCAGACCAAGCAATGCCAGAACGGCGCAGATGCCTTCTGTATGCCAGTTCTCTGTAAATTTCACATAAGATAACAGCGTAGAATCATTGTTTACAACGATATGACCGCCCTGTAAACCGATGAACGCGATAAACAGACCGATACCAGCTCCAACACCTTTCTTCAAGGTTGCCGGAATTGCATTAAAGATTGCCTCACGTACGTTGGTCAGTGACAGGATGATGAAGATAATACCTTCAATAAAGACTGCCATCAAAGCAACTTTCCAAGAGTAACCCATGTTACCACATACGGTATAGGCGAAATAAGCATTCAGTCCCATACCAGGAGCCAGTGCAAACGGATAATTTGCAAGCAGTGCCATCAACAGT
>CAKRKX010000144.1 GCA_934358675.1 uncultured Agathobacter sp.
GTTCTGCATTGGCGATTCCGGCCTCCTTTGCAATGACCGATACCGTCAACGGATTATCTCCGGAAATCACCTTAATCTCCACTTCATTTTCCGCGAAATAAGTAAATGTCTCCTTTGCCCCTTTCCGGATTGGATTGGCAAGCATAACAAATCCCATTGGAACAACCGGTTCCGTCAATGGTTTCTTGGTCAACGTTCCCTCATACTCGCCGAACACGAGCACACGGTAGCCTTTGCTGCTGTACTCTGCGATCTGCTCCTGATATTCCTCAAACTGGCTGCGCAGTACGAATTCCGGCGCACCGATCACATAACTTTTTCCGTCTTCCATGATTGCACCAGAGTATTTGGTCTCGGACGAAAAGGAAAAAACTTCTTTTGCATGCATTCCACCGCCTTCCTTAAAATGTGCCTGTAATGCTTCCATTGTTGCGTTATCTCTGTTCTGCGCATGTACGACATCCGCCAGAATCTTCGTCGTGGCATCTTCATCCACACCGTCAAGCAGCTCGACCTCATACACATGCATGCCCGGTTCCGTGATTGTTCCGGTTTTATCCACACACAGCACATTGACACGTGCCAGCGTCTCAATACATTTCATATCGTGGATCAACACCTTCTTCTGTGCAAGACGAACGGAAGATACCGCCATCGCCACGCTCGACAACAGATATAAGCCTTCCGGAATCATACCGATAATAGCCGCAACCATTCCGGTAATACTATCGTGAAGCGTGCCCTCGTTATAAATAAAAGACTGCACAAATAAGGCGATTCCGATCGGGATGATAATGATGCCCATAACCATGATCAGGTAATCGAGGGAACGGATCATCTCGGACTGTTCGCCTTTTTTACTCTTCGTTGCCTGTAATGTCAGTTTGGAAATATAAGAATCTTTGCCGACTTTCTCAAGGCGCGCATACGCCTTTCCGGACACGACAAAACTTCCGGAAAGCAATTGGTCGCCCGCTCTCTTCGTAATCTCATCCGACTCACCCGTGATCAACGACTCATTGACCTGGAGTTCCCCGTCAATCACCTTAGCATCTGCCGGGATCTGGCTTCCGGCGGTAAACTCAACGACATCATCGAGTACCAGCTTATCCGCCGGAATCTGTGCCTTTTTCCCGTCACGAATAACCACGCTCTGTGGCGCATTCAAAATAGAAAGCTTATCGAGTACCTTCTTCGAATGTATCTCCTGAACGATACCGATGCATGTGTTTGCAATAATGATCGGCAGAAAAAGCATATCCCGCCACGCACCGACGATCGATAGCAATACTGCGATAATCGCAAACACTAAGTTAAAGTACGTAAACACATTCGACTTCACAATGTCCGATACCGACATTGTGGACGATTCTACTTTATAATTATCCGCATGACACGCGAAACGTTCCTTCACCTGCTCCGCAGACAGTCCCACTCCCGGCTCTGCCTGCACGCGTGTAAGCGGCATTTTTTGCTCCATTTCCATCTCTGTATGATTTCCCATATCGAATTCCACTTCCTATGTATTTTCTGTTATTATACCCCCTTTTTAATCAAAATTCGCTCTTTTTACAAATTGTTTCCAAAACTTTTATAATTTCTGCAAATGTAAGATTTCGCCGCGCGTGATTTTCTACCTATATTCCGTTTCCGTCAAATGCGTTGTCTTCCACATACGCCATCATTGTATTGTTTCTCCATGCATGTGCCAAAAGTAACAGTATGAAAGCAACCCCAATGAGCCATGCATTTTTTAATACGATTCCGGCAAGTAAAACGCCTACGATACCGATGCCGATCAGTATCATGATTGTACGATGTTCTTTGAGCCATTTATTTTTGTAGAAATCAATTCTGTCTTTTAATGTGAAGCTGCTTGTTTTAACCGTCTGCTTTAAGTTTTCTTCCGCCGCCTGTCTGTATTCTGCTTCTGAAAGACTCTTTCCACTTAACAGTTCATTGATACTTACACCAAACAATTCACTCATCGCAAGAAGTGCCTCCGCCGGCGGCAGATAGGTGCCGGTCTCCCATCTGGATACAGTCTTATTGGTCACTCCCAGTTTTTCACCGAGCTGTTCCTGCGTAAGTTTTTGTTTTTTTCTGAGTTCCGCTATAAAATTTCCAATCTTAATCAAATCCATTTGTGTCACCTCCTGAATTATGATAACAATTCGAAGCTTTCTTGTCTTTCCCACAGACCGCGAATCGTTGGACATTCCCTATTTTCTGCCGCGGACAACGAGCAAAAGGATTGCCAGAGCAAAAAACAATCCCCCCATTCCAAGCAGCACCCATCCACCAATCCCATCCGTCGATACGGATATCCTTGAGAACAAAAACGAAAGCATCAATAAAAATGCTGCCACGATCAACCATGATTTCTTCATTCGCATCACTTCCACTTTTTCCACACGTCCGGCTGATAACCAAGTGTTGATTGCTTTCCGTTTCTGACCACCGGAATCTTAATTACCTGCGGATTTTCAAGCACCTTTTCCAGCTTGTCTTCATCCGCAATATACTTGATCAGCGCAAGCAGATCCTTGTCCTTGCCATCCCAGTTGATCATGTTTTCAAGACCACCGTTCACCAGCGCAACGGAATTAAATTCGCCCTTACTCATCCCCTTAGCCTGCATATCGATAAACTGATACTTGATACCACGTTCCTTGAAAAAGCGCTCTGCTTTCTTTGTATCGTTACATTTCTTCGTTCCAAAAATTTGAATATTCATGCTGAATACCTCCTTATTAAATCGTCTCCCGTGATTCAATTAATTCTTTATTTCAAGCGCTTTTAAAACCTTCTCAAATTTAACATTCAGATCGTCTTCGCCATCCAAATATAAAATCTTACACGGAAACGATTTCTCTAACTCATCATGCATCGCTTTACTTCGAATATCCAAACCGCCATTGTCATAAGACTTCGCCCACTCAATAAACTCGATATGCTTTTGATACATATCTCCATTCGATTCAATTCGTAAGCCATATCTTTGCTTTTCCCTTTTCTTCAGCCTTTCAATGCGGGCACTCTGTTCCATCTCAATTCTTATCGCCAAAGTAAAATACGGAATCAACTCATCACCCCAATCGGTAAGCGAACCGGAAATCACAACATTTTCCGCTTTGTTCATATCTTCTTTCATTCGTTCTATCCGCTCATTTTTAGGGCGTTTTTGCATAAATTTAGGTTCTGTCGGCAGCCAAAAATAATCATCCGTATCCATTTGTGTATACCCTAACTCATCACATATCTTCCTTCCCAACGTCGTTGTACCGGAGCCGGATGCACCATAGATATGAATTACATTTTTCAAAGGAATCACCTCTCTCCAATTTGCAGATTCTATCCGTATTCTATTTCAAAGTTACCGATCCCGTTCTTCAATTATATGAATCGTTTCTTTTGCACGAATCATACTTTTGATATTTTCCCTAAGAAAATCCGGCTTGATCTTACTTGATTCGATTTCGTCAAGCGATAACCACATCAATTCTTCCCCGGTATCCGTTTTGCTCTTGCATAGGCTTAAATCTTTATCCTGTATTTTCATAGAATAATAAAATTCTATCGTATGACAATCAAACCCATCTATTTTGCCGCCTTTACCCTTAAAAAAGTTTTCGCATACCACCGCAAGATGCTCCGCACAGGCATGAATCCCCGTTTCTTCATAAACTTCTCTTTCTATACATGCCTGAGAAGTTTCTCCCATATGGACGCCACCTCCGACCATGTAATAATAATCTCCAATCGCGCTTTTTACAAAAAGCATTTTATCATTATGAACGATAATTGCACCTGTTCGATATCGAAACCAGTTATTTTCTTTTTCAAATCCACAATCGTACTTTGTATCATCAGAAGTCGCTCTCCAAAACAGACCTTCCGATGCTGCTATCTGTTTCATCAACTCATGTGTGCTTTGCGGCGCATTGTAGACTGCCAAGTATAAAGAATCCCAGTCAAATACCAAAAGCATATTTTCATCCGGGAACAGACAATCCAATGTTCCGGAATGATTATTCATAATCTCTGAAACGATATTTTCAACCAGTTCAGGGGCTGGTTTATCGATCCATTCATCCCACAAAATTTTGATATGGTAATAACACATAAGTTTCAAAATAACATTTACAAATCGATCCTTCAGTATTACATACCTCGAACTGTTTAACATGTAATAATCCACATCAAAATACTGTCCATCACTCTCTTCCGGCACTCTTTCCGGCAGAAAATCGATAACATAACACGTTTTGTCAAGCAGTTGATCTATATTATCCATAACAGGATTCAATGAAATCACCTCCACCAATTCCACACATCATTCCCATTACTGATTAGCTTTGTGCCTTCTGCGCATCGATCATTTCTTTTGCCCGACGCAACACAGGCAGTTCCCGGTTGGCAATGAGTGTACCCATTTTTGTCTCTGCCCGGTATTCATATTCACAAATAGCCTCATCATATGACATCTTTAGCGTTGACAGATGAAAACTCTCAATTTCCGCCTCTGTCAGATTTTTGTCTCCGAATGATTCGATTTTACACAGAAAATAATTGTTGATATTATGTCTGTGAATAATATTGTAGTAATCACTGACCACTCCGATT
>CAKRKX010000145.1 GCA_934358675.1 uncultured Agathobacter sp.
CAACGTTGCTCCATACGGAGATGACACCGACCGCACCGATCGACATCAGTGGAACGACCAGTCCGTCCTCACCGGAGTACATATCGATCTTGCCGTCTGTCAACTGCATCGTCTTGGATGCCTGTGCCATATTTCCGGTTGCTTCCTTTAATCCGACAATATTTTCCTTTGTCTTGAACAGCTCCGCAACAGTCTCCGGAAGAAGATTGCATCCGGTTCTTCCCGGAACATTGTACATGATGATCGGGCACTTGGTGTTGTCCGCGATCTGTGAGTAATGTCCGATCAGTCCCTGCTGTGTTGCCTTATTATAATAAGGAGTTACGATCAGAAGTCCGTCAACACCAACCTCTTCGGCTTCCTGTGATAACTGAATCGCAGTGCGGGTGCAGTTCGAACCGGTTCCGGCAACGACCGGAATACGGTGCTTTGTGAATTCAACGGCCGCCTTGATCACATCGCGGTGCTCCTCCATGGTAAGTGTGGAGCTCTCTCCAGTTGTTCCAGCGATTACGATCGCATCAGTTCCGGCAGCGATCTGCTCATTGATCATCTCCTCTAATTTGTCATAATTAACATCCTGATTGTCCTTCATCGGCGTTACAATAGCAACACCGGCTCCCTTGAAAATAGCCACTTTGTTCTCCTTTCGTTATGTGAACGTGTTATTTAACATAAATGAGGTCTTGGCTTGCAATAAATCATATTGCAAAAAACCAGCTCAAAATGAGCTGGTCAATCTACAAAGAAATTCGTATATCATAGATTCGATAGCTCTCCAACTCACCACGTAACCGCCAGAGGCGATTACAGTTGACAGTCATGCGGCTCTTAACCTCATGCCCAGAAGACGGCTCGCAGCTTCCATCCTCTTCGGCGTTCATCCCTTTCTGTCTGCATTCTTCTGTGTCTGCCACATCCTGCAGAATACTCTTGACTCACGCGACCTCTACCATATATGTTCTATTCTTGATGATAGCATGTGACATCTTATTCGTCAATGCTTATTTTTCCGGTGCAATATTATAGATCTCATCTGCATACTCACGAATGCTGTCATCCAGCACACGTCCCGTGCACACCAAAGTCATATCCTCCGGCTTGTTTGCAAACAATTCCTTCAGTTCCTCCGGCGTAATGACTTTCTCGTCCATAATCCCTAAGACTTCGTCAAGGACAAGCATGTCGCATGCCTCCGTCGTCACAACCTTCTTACCGTAGTTAAAACCATTGCGCAGGTTCATGATCTCTTCCTGCTTCGCACTCTCCGGGAGTTCGTCAAAACATTCATCCGACTTGGCAAACCGGAATACTTTAATCTCCGGCTCCAGACGGTTTAAGAACGCAAGCTCATTCTCATCTTTTCCCTTTAAAAACTGAATGATGATCACACTCTTGCCTTCACTCGCAACATGAATTGCGTTGCCGATTGCAGCGGTCGATTTACCATGGCCCTCTCCATAATAAATCTGTATCACACCTTCACTCATAACTGCCTCCTTAAGAACCGATACATTTCGTTTCTCTCAAAACATGATACAAAGAATCCTATGTAACATACCACAATTCGGTCAAATAATCAAGTCTGCCCCCAAAACGCTGCCTTTTCCTACTCTAAAAATTCGATCTTGCTCACAGATACCTCGTAAGCGACGCGCTGCTCGACCTCTGTCTCGCTCAGCTTCTTGACATACTCTCTGCTTTGGATCCTGCCCCAGATCTGCACATGTGCGCCAACTTCAAAACTTGCTGCAAAACGCGCATTTCTTCCCCAGCAGATACACGGAATGTAATCCGACTTACCGTACGAACGATTGACCGCAACGAGAAGATCCGCGATCTCCCTTCCGAGCGGTGTCTTGCGGTAAACCGACTCTTTGCAGATGAATCCGTCCAGAAAGATCTCATTGGTTGCGATCTCTTCTGCCTCCTGCGCCGCATCCACAAGCTCAAATTCCCGTGCGAACACCGACAGCACCAGTCGATTCTTATGTTCCTCATGTCGATTAAACGAACGGAACTGTCCCGTGACATATACATTCTGTCCCTGCAGGTTTGCGCTGACATCCACCAGACGCTCCGACACCATAACCGGTATGTAGTCGACGAAATTGGACAATCGGTTGACGGACACTTCTACCATGTAAAAGCCCTCTCCGTACACCTCGTGACTGTACACGAAATCCGATACAATTTCTCCCATAATAGTTACCTGATTGTTTTCAAACATTTTATCTGCCATGAATTTGCTCCCTTCCTTTTGTGGAAATATTTGTTAGGACTCAGTTTTACCATTATGGCGTTGTTAGAAATCATCAAAGCATGTCGATAAGGGAATTGAAAAAATATGCAAAACTCTTAAAACCATGAAAAAACCTTGCTAAAATGCGCATGTGTGCTATAATGTGACATGCTGATAAAAATGCGTTCTTTCCATATAATGCAACGCATTTTATTTTGCAATGAGAAATTGTCGAAAACAATTATTCTATGAAAAAGAAGGTAAATTATGATTACAACAAGAGATGATATTCGTAATATTGCAATTATCGCCCATGTCGATCACGGTAAGACGACACTCGTGGACGAGTTGTTAAAGCAAAGCGGTGTATTCCGTGAGAATCAGGAAGTGCAGGAACGTGTCATGGATTCCAACGACATCGAGCGTGAGCGTGGAATCACGATTCTTTCCAAGAATACGGCTGTCTTCTATAAAGATACCAAGATCAACATCATCGATACCCCTGGACATGCAGACTTCGGTGGCGAGGTTGAGCGAGTTCTTAAGATGGTAAACGGTGTCGTTCTCGTGGTGGATGCGTTCGAGGGAACCATGCCACAGACCAAGTTCGTATTGATGAAAGCACTTGCATTAAATCTTCCGGTTATCGTTTGTATCAACAAGATCGACCGTCCGGAGGCAAGACCTGCCGAAGTTATCGACGAAGTATTGGAGTTATTCATGGATCTGGATGCTTCCGATGAGCAGCTTGACTGCCCATTCATCTACGCATCCGCAAGAGATGGATATGCAATGTACAATCTTGACGATGAGAAGAAAGATATGACACCTCTCTTCGAGACGATCGTCAACTATATTCCGGCTCCTACCGGTGATCCGGATGCCAACACACAGGTACTGATCAGTACAATCGACTACAACGAGTATGTCGGACGTATCGGTATCGGTAAAGTTGACAACGGAAGCCTGAAAGTCAATCAGGAAGCCGTCGTTGTCAACCACCATGATCCGGACAAGTTAGAAAAGGTCCGCATCAGCAAATTATATGAGTTTGACGGATTAAATAAGGTAGATGTTACAGAAGCCAAGATCGGTTCGATCGTAGCCGTATCCGGTATTGCAGATATCCATATCGGAGACACGATCTGTGCACCGGAGAATCCTCAGGCAATTCCGTTCCAGAAGATTTCCGAGCCGACGATCTCCATGAACTTCATCGTCAACGACAGCCCGCTTGCCGGACAGGAAGGCAAGTATGTAACTTCCCGTCACATCCGTGACCGCCTTTTCCGTGAGCTGAACACCGACGTATCGCTTCGTGTCGAAGAAACCGACAGCCCGGACAGCTTAAAGGTATCCGGACGTGGAGAGCTTCACTTATCCGTATTGATTGAGAACATGCGCCGCGAGGGTTACGAGTTCGCGGTCAGCAAGGCAGAGGTTCTCTACCACTATGATGAGAACGGTAAAAAGCTTGAGCCAATGGAGCTTGCTTATGTCGATGTTCCGGACGAATTTACCGGAGCTGTCATCTCCAAGTTACAGCAGCGAAAAGGCGAACTTCAGAATATGGGTTCCATCGCCGGCGGCTACACAAGACTTGAGTTTAAGATCCCGTCCCGTGGACTTATCGGATATCGTGGCGAGTTCATGACCGATACCAAGGGTAACGGAATCATCAATACTATCTTCGACGGCTATGAGCCGTTCCGCGGTGAAATTGCATACCGTTCAACCGGATCTCTGATCGCATTCGAGACCGGCGAATCCGTAACATACGGACTTTTCTCCGCACAGGAGCGTGGTACACTCTTTATCGGACCTGGTGAGAAAGTTTACTCCGGTATGATCATCGGACAGAGCGCCAAGGCAGAGGACATCGAGCTGAACGTATGTAAGACCAAGCATCTGACCAATACACGTTCTTCTTCCGCAGACGAGGCTTTAACGCTCGTTCCACCTCGTAAGTTAAGCCTTGAGCAGGCGCTTGATTTCATCGATACCGACGAGCTTCTTGAGGTTACTCCGGAAAGTCTTCGTATCCGTAAGAGAATTCTGGATCCGACGCTTCGTAAGAGAGCATCGATTGCACGCAAAAATGCAATGAAGTAAATTAAGGTTTGACGTGATCAGATAGGTGTTCTAAAACGGACGATACCGGATAGATAAATAAGATAACATTCGAAAATTAGCAGTAGGTTATTCGTAACGCGACGGACTTGAATGATTTCAATGACCGGATGAACTTTCAGAGTTACGACATCGGACGATACAGTTATTTTATCGAAAAAATAGGAAAATCAACTTCGGACTTGATTTCAGATAGACAGCAACAAGTTGTTTTGTTTGCGCTATTAGCGGGCACAATGGAACTCCGAAGC
>CAKRKX010000146.1 GCA_934358675.1 uncultured Agathobacter sp.
GATGACGTTCAGGAAGGTGTTGCAATCATGCATCATGAGAACGTAGGTGTTTCCATCACTGGTAACTCTACAAACCCAACACGTTTCCAGCATCCGGTTGCAGGTACATACAAGAAAGAGTGTATCGAGCAGGGTAAGAAGTACTTCTCCGTAGCATCAGGCGGTGGTACAGGACGTACACTTCACCCGGATAACATGGCTGCAGGACCAGCTTCTTATGGTATGACAGATACTATGGGACGTATGCATTCAGATGCTCAGTTCGCAGGATCTTCATCTGTACCGGCTCACGTTGAGATGATGGGTCTTATCGGAATGGGTAACAACCCAATGGTTGGTGCTACAGTAGCAGTTGCTGTATCTGTTGAGGAAGCAGCAAACGCTGGTAAGTTCTAAAATATAAGTTAGTAAATAGCGAGATTTTTTGAGGGATCTTTGAAGAAATTCAAAGATCCCTTTTCTTTTGAAGCGAGCTGGAGGATAATCAGGTAACTGTTTTATTGATGTATATAGCGGACCAGAATGGACGAGATGTTTGGATTTTCCTTGCTGTTCTTCTTGTGTCGGTATTTTCCGGAAAAGCGATTATGGATGCCATCTGGCCGAATTTTGTGGCTCATGTTTCTGTCGGATTGGACCTTGGCTATACATGGAAAAATTACGCATTCGTTATCCTATTTGCATTGATTATCTATGCGGTCATTTCTCTGTTTTTATCTCTGCATTTAAAGCAAATGGAGAGACATGCGGTAGAGGTGTTAAAGGAGAGAGAATAAATGGACAGGCTGATTTGCTTCCCGCATGCCGGCGGAAGTGCGAATGCTTATATGTGGTTGGAAAAAGAGTTTAAAAAGTCCGGAAAAAAAGATATGGAAATATTGATATATGAATATCCGGGGCATGGAAGAAGCAGGAATCCCGGAATAATCTTCAGAATATTGCTTAGAACTATTTTATTTTTTAAAACGGAAATCAATAATAAACTTGCTCTATAGTCAAAAATTATGTATCATTGATAATACAAGAATAGAAGGAGGATTTTGGGAGATGAAAAATGTGTTTAAAAAGGCTGTATCAGTGATACTGTGTCTGGTCGTTGCGGTGGGATTGTATCCGATCAACGCTTATGCGGCAGATACATCAAAGAAAAATGAGTATACGCTGGAGGCCAATGTTGCCAGAAAGGACAAGATTCAGAACCAAGGGGAAATAAACTGGTATACTTTTACGATGCCGGAGGATGGAAGCGTTTCATTTGATTTTTCACCGGACATGGTACAGCTTATTGCCTCAAAAGGTGGTTCGTTTAATGTCAATGTATATGATGTGGATTACAATAAGTTAGATTCTGTTATCTATTCGAAAAACGCTTACACAACGGATAACTATAATTTTGTTAAAGGGACTGTATTTTATGTTTCTGTAGAAACTTCTTATGGCAATCAGGGCGTTGGGGTTGAATATTCTCTTATTGCAAATTATCATACATTGGATAATTGGGAGATTGAGGATCTTGCGGCTCCAAGAAAAGTAACTACACTTTCTAATAAGACCGCAACACATGGAAACATGTATTGTTCTAAGGATGAGGATGTATTTCAGTATAAGGTTCCTGCCAATGGCCCGACTAAATTTGTCTTTGGTTTTCCGAAGTACGATGAGAAAGCCATTCAATACGGCTGGCAGATTACTATTTCGGATGCAAATAATACTGAGATCTGCAGCAACAAAGTGAAAACAAAATATACATCTCAGATTTTAAATTTTAAAAAAGGAACGACATTAAGAGTTACCGTGAAGTCTTACTTCCCTTCAGCTGCACCGGTCGGTGTGGAGTATACATTAACACCTCAGACAACTGCAAGTAGCAGTTGGGAGGTAGAGGGGAATGATTCTTTTGCCAAGGCAACGAAGATCACCTCAAAGAAGAAAGGAACACTTTATAAATTCGATGATTCCGACTATTATGTGTATAAAGCAGCCGGATCAAAATGTCAGGTGAAATTGACTTCAAATGATTCAACGGATAAGATCAAAAATGGCTGGAGAGTGCGCGTATATGATAAGAATAAAAAACTTATCAAGGATTTCTATACCAATTCGGCAAGTTCTGCAACCTTTAAGACAAAGAAAAATCAAAAGTATTATATTGTAATATCGTCGAGTGTTCTCACTTCTCCGGTTGATGCGATTTATACTTTAACCTGTAAGAAAAAGTAAAAAGAAAAAAGAAAGATCCGGTTCATTGATTGAACCGGATCTTTTTCATATTAGCATCCGAAGCAGTTACGGATAAGAGTCAGTAAATCACAGTTGTTAAAAATCTTGAAACACATAGTAATATCCTCCTTTAAAAGTATTTGTATTAGCTAAGTACAAATGAATTGTAACAATTATGTAACAAATCCGCAATGTGAGATGGCTGGTAATATAGGAAATGCTTGCCTTTTTCGGATGGGAATGGTACGATTAATTTGTATAGGCGTAAGCAAGGGAGCGTTATAACATATGAAGGTTTGTTGGGGAAGAGTTCAAAAGATTATTACATATATATTGGTGGCTGGATTGTTTTTGACGGGCAGTTTGCCTGTTACTTCGCAGGCTGCGACTGTGATGGGCACGGTTGCGGAAAAGAAGTCGGATGTCACAGAGGATAAGATTATGGAATTATTTTCCGATTCGATGACTTTGAACAAGGGGGATGAGGTTGAAGTTAAGTTTGCCATCCACAATACGGAGACATACGGATTCTCCGGATTCCTTGAATATGATACCGATGTGTTTGAGGTTCTGGAGGCGGGAGAGCTTTCTCCGAGCAGCTACGTGCCGGAGGATGACAATCAGGGAAGCTGGATCGCTTCATATTCTCTCACAGACAAAAGTATCGAGGTGCGCTGGCGTGGAACGAAGGCTGTGACTCTTCCTGATGAGACGAAAGGGGTTGTTCTTACGATTCGTCTGGCTGTCAAGAAGTCGACCGAGACAACGAAGATCAGCCTGAACTATCCGAAAGTGTACAAGTCCAATGAGAGCACGGATACAGTCAGTTATCCGTCCGGACTTTCCATTACGCTTAAGAATAATAAGACAAAGAAGATTGTTCTGACAACCAAGGATGTGGAGACTTCCGGCAGTACGGTTGCAGTACCGGTATCGTGTTCTACAAACGAGGGTTTTTTGAGCTTTGATCTTGTAGCAGAGTTTGATAAGACGAAGCTACAGTATCAGTCTGTGACAGTAGATGGCTCTTTGAAAAATTATGTTTCGATTGCATCTTATTCGACAGATTCGACCGGAAATAAGGTGACAGTGCAGATTAAGGCATCTCAGGAAGTGAAGAATATCGGAAATCTGTTTACCGTAAATTTTGCGCCGGTGAAGCCGAGTGGTACGTCGCAGACAGCAAGTACCATAACAGACACGGTAAAGTTGTCGGTTGAGAATGTGAAGGATCAAAGCGAGAGTGCGTTTGTTCCGACCGGAGCATCTTCGAAGGTTACCGTGAAACTTGAGGCTGTGATGCTT
Source organism: uncultured Agathobacter sp. (assembly GCA_934358675.1). Taxonomy (GTDB): domain Bacteria; phylum Bacillota; class Clostridia; order Lachnospirales; family Lachnospiraceae; genus Roseburia. The sequence goes on from CAKRKX010000146.1 coordinate 3,526, forward strand.
GGCGATATCAACGGTAACAAGAAGATTGATCTTGTTGATGCGCTTTATATTGTTCAGTATTATAATAAGGTGCGGTATTTTACCGATGAGCAGAAGACTGCAGCTGATGTCAATAAAAGCGGAACTGTTGATCTCGTGGATGCACTTTTGATCATGCAGCATTATAATGGTGTGATTAAAAGCTTTCCGTAACGGAACGCAGCGGGATGATGGAAACGTTCACATTTTGAACGGAAAATAATAGTTTAGAGTTATTTGATGTATAACTCATAGTTATAATAAATATACTGCTTGACAAATGTAGATTATAGTATTATTATCTAATAAACGCAAAGAAAGTAGAAGGTTTTCATATGAGAAGACAAGCATTATCTCTTTTAGTTGAAAACAATCCAGGCGTTACAAGTCGCATTTCCGGATTGTTCAGCCGCAGAGGCTATAACATTGACAGTTTTTCATCCGGTGTGACCGCAGATCCGAAGTATACAAGAATTACGATCGTGGCCAGTGGTGAGGAACAGATCCTTGAACAGATAGAAAAGCAGCTTGAAAAGCTGGAAGATGTACTGGATATCAAAAAATTGGAACCGGGCTCTTCTGTAACACGAGAATTGATCATGGTCAAGATTCGTGCAAAGGATACACAACGTCAGCCAATCATGAATGTTGCTGAAATTTTCCACGGTAAGATCGTGGACGTGACACATGATTCGATGGTAATCGAACTGGTCGGACATCAGGACAAGTTGGATGCTTTCCTCGATCTGCTTGACGGATATGAGATTCTGGAACTTGCAAGAACCGGAATCACAGGCTTAACAAGAGGTTCAGACGATGTTAAGTTTTTAGATTAAGCTACTTAATTTATTTAAAGTATATATTTTAGGAGGACAATAATATGTCAGAAGCAAGAATTTTCTATCAGGAAGATTGTAACCTTTCTTTATTAGAGGGCAAGACAATCGCAATCATTGGTTATGGTAGCCAGGGACATGCACACGCTCTGAACTTAAAGGAGTCAGGCTGTGATGTCATCATCGGTCTCTACG
>CAKRKX010000147.1 GCA_934358675.1 uncultured Agathobacter sp.
AAATTAACTACCGGAAGCTTACCGTTCTCATGCACATATACAACCAGATCATATGGAACCTGAAGCTGCTTTGCTGCCTCAAAAAGCTCATCGTCACGAAGGCTTACCAGCTTGGCGATCTGGCTGTTGATCATTCTCATATGACGAACTGCCTGCACCACATCACCGGTTCCCGGCTCACCCTTGGTACGGATCATAGATGCACCCTCGCTGATGCGGCGAAGTGCCTCGCCAAGATCCTTGGCACCGCATACAAACGGAACCTTGAACGCATGCTTGTCAATGTGATATACATCATCTGCCGGTGAGAGGACTTCACTCTCATCGATGTAATCGATCTCAATCGCCTCAAGAAGCTGTGCTTCCACAAAATGTCCGATACGGCATTTTGCCATAACCGGAATGGATACGGCTTCCTGAATACCGCGGATCATCTGCGGATCGCTCATTCGGGATACGCCGCCTGCCGCACGGATATCTGCCGGGATTCTCTCCAATGCCATAATGGCACATGCGCCGGCCTCCTCTGCGATCTTCGCCTGCTCCGGTGTCGTAACATCCATGATGACGCCGCCCTTTAACATCTGCGCTAAGTTCTTGTTCAGTTCATACTGCTGTGTCTGGTTCATTTTATCTGTCCTCCATATGTAACCCGATTGTTCTCGTTGCTTTATGGTGAACATTTTAACCATTGTTTGGATATATGAAAATATCCAAAATTATTATTTTTTATAAGTCCAGTTTCCGATTTAAACCATCTGGTATTGCATCAGCTCATACTTAAGCTTGCTTCCCTCCATGATCTCCATTCTTATTGCTCCTTGCTCTCATCAATTTCATCCTGCGTCCATACGCTGCCCTCATCAAGCCCCTGCTCGGTGAGCCACCGGTCTTCGACCGACACATAGCGCTCCTCGCCCGCCTTATTCACAAGCGTTACGGACACGCGCGGACTCTGTCCCGGCGCCAGCTCCTCACAGCCGTAATCTCCATCGAAAATCTGTTTGATCTTCCACATAATCTGCCTCATATCTACATCGGACAGCGACTGCGCCCCGGCATGTCCTCACCCCTGACGTAGCGCGCATTAAATTCCATGTTGATCTCCCGAAGTTCTTTCTTTCCTTCAATATAATCCTGATACATCTCCGCCAGCCCTGACATACAGCCGTCACAGGTCGCCTCAATATTTCCAAGCGATTCCGCCACGATCTGCTCGCGCTCGGCACGTGTCGTATCTTTAATCAGATATCCTGCCATCTTTTCTGCCTCCTTATTCACGATCTTATTTTAATAAAAATTCATGCTTTTTTCCACTAATTTATCGCCCTCATAGACAAGTCGTAATGTAAAAAAGCGTTCTTCGTCGGCAAGTAACCGCTCCAAAAAGATGGCATCGCCCTCCCACGTCGGAAGCTTCGGCACCTCCTCCTTCGGCACCCATACAAGCTCACCCTCGTTGCAGGTGATCAGTTCTCCTTCAAAACCGTCTGCCGTAAACAGACACATCATCTCCGGCTCCTGCTGATCACTGATGAATGTGATCAATGCGCGGAACCGGTACGAAGTGAGCGTAAGCCCGGTTTCCTCCTTTACCTCGCGGAGCAGACACTCCTCCGGTCCTTCCGTCCCTTCCGCATGACCGCCCACACCGATCCATTTATTTTCATTGATATCGTGCTTCTTCTTCGTCCGATGAAGCATCAGATAATTTCCATCCTGTTCAATATAGCATAATGTTGTAATCTGCATTTTCCCAATTTCCTTTTCTCGATATTCCTTTTTTATATCGGGAAAAAAGCGTTCAAACTTAACAACACGGCATCAACAGTCCCACGCCGATCTTAAAAAGCGCGATCCCGACCGGAATCAAAATGATCGTGCAACAGAACACAATTGCCAGCGCAAGTACCATGCATGCGATCGGGAGCTTCACACAAAGCCAGAATAACGCGGCGAGCAGCGCTCCCGTCAATTTAAATCCGATTCCCAATAATATGGTCAATACCGTCAAAACTAATAATAAGCAAATAATCATTCTTTTGTCCTCTCTTATGTATCCAATTGATTTTGCAGGATTTTGATTGTTCCTGTTATTGATATAGTTTATAATCATTCTATGAGAGAAAACAGCTTAATATTTACGAATTAAACACACCTAATACGCGTTTGGCGCAAATTAAGCCGATACACAAAGGAGTCAGATATGGGAAGAAAATCTACAAAAGAAAATAAAAACATCTACCAGACAAGCCGCGAGGCACTGGAACTGACACGCGAGGCTGCCGCAGAACAATTGGATTTTCTCTCCGCCGACCGCATCGAAAAGATTGAAAATGAGAAGTCACTCCCGCATCCGGATGAGATTCTGGCCATGGCAGACTGTTATAAGAATCCTTCGCTGTGCAACTACTACTGTTCGCACGAATGCCCGATCGGTCAGGAATATGTGCCGGCAGTGCAGATCAAGGATCTCTCGCAGATTACACTGGAGATGCTCGCATCCCTGAACACCTTGAACCGCGACAAGGACCGCCTCATCGAGATCACCGTCGACGGTCAGATTACCGACGATGAGTTGGATGATTTCCACAAGATTCAGGCACAGCTCGGTCAAATCTCGCAGGCGATCGATTCGTTGCAGCTTTGGGTGCAGAAAGCGATCATGGACGGAAAGCTGTCCGATAAATAAAGACTTAAAATGCCGGGGAATCCACATCCCCGGCATTCATTTCTTATTCTTTTATAACTGCTTTAATTCGGCGAGCAGCTCTTCATTCTTTATGGCAAGGAACGGATCCTCCGACATCTGTCCCATCGTTTTCGTTGCCGCATCGATTGCCTGCTTTACCTGTGCAACCGGCTCTGCAACATGTTCCAGTGAGCCGACGATCTCATCCATATTGGCAGCATCGTCTTTCAGAACCGCACACTGTTCCTCAATACTTCCCGCACCGGATTCCATCTGCTGCATCGAATCCCTGATATCCTCACTAACCGATGCCAGAGAGAAGATTGCATCGTTGATCTTGGAAATGTTCTCCTTGTTTCCCTCGTTCAGCTCCCACACACTGTTGATCTTGTCGGTCATGCTTCCAAGCGCGTCAATTGTACTTTTCGCACTCACAATGCCGCGCTCCGATGCTCCGCGGATTCCTTCGACAAACTCACCCATATTCGCCGTCAGCTCCTGTGTCTGCTCGGCAAGCTTGCGGATCTCCTCTGCAACGACCGCAAAGCCTCTTCCTGCTTCTCCCGCACGTGCCGCCTCAATGGACGCATTCAGCGCAAGAAGATTTGTCTGTGACGATACCGCATCGATTCCGGAAATCACCTCATTCATGCGCTTGATCACGCTTGAGAGCGCATCCATATCCTGCTGCATACTCTTCGACATCTCAATCGTGTCATTCGACAGATCCCGAATCTCCGACAAGGCATTCTGTCCCTCTTCAATCTTGCCGTATACTTCACTTGCCTCTTCCGATGCGTTAATAATCGTATTGGATAATTCCTCGTGTTTCTCCGTCACGCGGTCTGCGGCCTGTGCCGTATCTGCGGACGCACGATAGATCGTCTCGGTCGCGGACGCGATCTCCGATGTCATATCCGTAATCTTTTGCGCATTCTGCCCCAATTCCAGATCGAGCGCCCCAATCTGCGCGCACGCCTTCACGTTCTGTTCAAGCGCATATTCAAATCCATCCCGGTTGCTCACTAATCGATGATACATCTCCCCCAATGCGGGATCCTTCGAGTAGTCCACATCCTTCATCTGTGCAACAGCCTGAACCAATGCTTTATTGCCTGCTCCAAAACCCATCTCGTAATTCCCCCTTTTCCCGTTTCATCATACTACATCCATTATAGGAGAAAAAGCGCAAAAATTCAACGATAGAGTAAAAAAATGCCGAATCCGGGCAACATGAACCAGATTCGGCATTTTATAATATATTTCTCTTATATGATATGGATATTAGCAAACACCCTGTGCAAGCATAGCATCTACTACCTTCTCAAATCCGGCAATATTAGCACCAGCTACATAGTCTGTCTTTCCACCAACAGTTGCGTTGTATCTCTTAGCAGCGTCGCTGATGTTAGCGTAGATTGTCTCCATGATTCCCTTGAGCTTTCCGTCAACTTCCTCGAATGTCCAAGAAAGTCTCTCAGAGTTCTGGCTCATCTCAAGTGCAGATGTAGCAACACCACCGGCATTGGCAGCCTTACCACCTACGAAGAGAACACCGTTCTCCTGGAAGTACTTTGTAGCCTCAAGAGTTGTAGGCATGTTAGCACCCTCTGTTACAGATGTAACACCGTTGGCAACGAGCATCTTAGCATCCTCGATGTCTAACTCGTTCTGTGTAGCACATGGAAGAGCAAGATCTACCTTGTACTGCCATACACCGTGCTCACCGTTCTGCTTAGCATGGTACTCAGCAGATGGCTTAGCAGCTGCATACTCTGTAAGACGTGCGCGCTTAACTTCCTTAACTTCCTTCAGAAGTGCAACATCGATTCCTTCCGGATCATAGATC
>CAKRKX010000148.1 GCA_934358675.1 uncultured Agathobacter sp.
GAAGATAAGAAAAATGGCGCATACGACCGAATTTCACTGTCGGATTTGTAGAATAAAACTGAATATGGAACTAAAACACGAGCAGTTAGTCTACGAAAAATAGGTTAGCTGCTTTTTTGGCAGGTGACAGTGTCATTGAAGCAAATACAGATTTTTGAAAGGAATAAGAGATGAATTCCTCTTCAAGTGACCATAAAGTAGAAATAGTTAAATATATCATGGATATAGTGTTAGAATTGTTTGAAAAAGTGCGATAAAATACAAGTAAACAGAATGTGCAAAGGGGTATGATATGGAATATTCGGCTATTTTTCATGATATGGATAAAAGATTCTGCTATGCGATCGATAAAGATTTATTTGTGATCCGCGTGCAGGTAAAAAAGGATGATATGAAGGAGGTAATCCTCCACTATGAGGACAAGTATATACCTATGGAGCGCAAGGATACGCGAATGACGCTTCCCATGAAGAAGGTAGCCACCTCGCAGTTTCACGATTATTATGAAGCGCAGCTTCAGATGCATTTGATATGTCTGAGATACTTTTTTGAATTTACGGACATGCAAGGCGAAAAGGTATATTACGGCAATTATGAGTTTGACAAGGAGTGCATTACAAACAGGGACAGAATGTTTGACTGCCCGCAGAACCTCAGAGAGGAAGAGATGTTTGAGGTGCCACAGTGGGCAGCCAACAAGGTCGTGTATCAGATTTTTCCGTCGCGCTTTGCCGCAACACAGCCGGTGGACAAAGCGCTGTGGTATAAGGCGCCGATTACACCAATGGATGATTTGCATGGCAATCTCAGAGGAATCATAGAGCATCTGGATTATATGAAAGATTTGGGAATCGATGTGGTATATCTGACACCTATCTTTCAATCAAATTCGTGCCATAAATATGATACCATTGATTACTATCAGGTTGACCCTTCATTTGGAACAACAGAGGATTTAAAGGAGCTCGTACAAAAAGCGCATGAGCGCGGCATGAAGGTAGTGCTGGATGCGGTATACAACCACACAGGAAGAGATTTTTTCGCATTTCAGGATATCCTGGAAAAGGGTGAAAAATCAAAATATCTGGACTGGTATTTTATCGACGAACTGCCGCCTAAGGGGGAATGGGGGGAGATCCCAAACTTCAAATGCTTCGGCTACTACGGTGGAATGCCAAAGCTGAATCTGAAAAATCCGGAGGTTGAAAAATACATCACGGATGTTGCATGCTATTGGATTAAGGAATGCGACATTGACGGATGGAGAATGGACGTAGGAGACGAAATCAGTCATTTCTTCTGGAAAAATTTCAGAAGGGCCATCAAGGCAGTAAAGAAGGATATGCTGATCATTGGTGAGATATGGCACTACGCAGGAGACTTCCTTGAGGGAGATGAGTGGGATACGGTCATGAATTATCCGTTTTACCTGAATCTGATAGATCTGCTTGCAGACGAAAAGATTCAGGTCAGCCAGTTTGTACAGAATCTGGGATATCTGAAGGGCCGCTTAAACAAAAAGTGCTATCCTCTGATGTGGAATCTGATTGACAGCCATGATACAGCAAGATTTTTGCATCTGTGCAAGGATAATAAGAAAAAGCAGCATCTCGCAGCAGCCTTTCAGTTGTTATTGCCGGGAATGCCTATGATTTACTATGGCGATGAGTATGCAATGCCGGGAGCAAATGATCCGGACTGCAGACGAGGCATGTACTGGGATGAAGAATACCAGGACAAGGAGATGTATCAATGGTATAAGAAGCTTATGCAGATCCGAAAAACACATGCATGCATTGTAGAGGGCGAAATGATAGAGGCAGTCGCAAATGACGATGAGGATACGATTGTTATGATCCGAAAAAATGGCGAAGAGACCATCGCAATGCTTTTCAATTGCGGCAGCAGTGTAAAGGAATTTCATGCGTATGCGCAGAAATACAATCTGCTCACTGATAGCGCATTTGACGGAAAAGTAGATGGATTTGATGCTGCCGTAATTGTGCTTTAAACATAATATACGGATTATCTATAAGAAGACGGGGGTTGCCCGTCTTCTTTTCTTAATTCATAGGAAATTCCTTCCTAAAATAACAACTGAAGTCCCATTGCTATCACCCACATATAGGCGCAGGTTTTCGGGATCATCAGTAAGCCGACTTTCGGTTTCTTCTTGCTTAATAAAGTAACCGGCAGGTAGCATCCGAAGGAAATGATGATGGCTGCGACCATTCTTGTCATATGATAATCATACGTGTTTCCGGACATAGCATATAAAATGATCACGCCGATACCGGTCACTGCAAATACCGCATTTCGGATGATGGATAATTTCAGATTTCCCTCTTCTCCACACCAGTCATTCTGCGGAAGTAAGCACACCAGGATTCGAATGATCGCAGATATCCAGATCATGGCTTCCACAGCAGCAGGGGCTGTCAACTCAGGAAACGTGTTTTTCCATACATACATTAAGATAATATAAAATACAGTCATTGTGATGGACGAAATCTGCAATCCTCTGCCAAGAGCTCTCTTAATCCTGTCGTTGCTTCCGCGGACAGCCCGGATAATTCTCGGCACCAGATGGAATGCATCGCCACCGCACAGTGTTAATGTTAATATCCCATACAGGATAAATAACGGATTTCCATTCGAACATGCAAAAAACAGAATTCCGGCGATCAGGTCAAAAGTCAGATACGCTGCATCAAAAATTGCCTCCATAAGATCCGGCATCAATGGTTTATACTTTTCATTACTCATTTTTTATATTCCTCCATCTATCATCTCGCGCCATCTGTTTTTAAGTATTCATCCGCATTTTCACAGACTTTATTAAATACTTCTACACATATGCGCTTCTCTTCTTCGGACAGTCCCTGCAAGAGTGTTTTTGCAAATTCCTTCTGCACTTTAATCCCATCTTCTATGATCGGGACAGCCTTTTCCAATAAAACAATCTCGATATGCTTCTTGTTGTCAGCACTTTGGATCCTTTCCACCAGACCTCTGTTTTCCAGATTTTTCAAGGAAGAGGATACATGAGATTTTGTGGATTTACGGATTTTCACGATCTCCGCAGCCGTATTATGCTGAGGATTGTTATGCAAAAATATCAGTATGTCATATTCCATCTGTGTTAATTGATATTTCTCACATACTTTTCTTGTAAGCATTTCATAACAACTCGTGATTGTTTTATGTTGATCCCAAAAGAACATAGTGCTTCTCCCTTCTGCCGAAACGTTCTATTTAGAACGATTATACGGCGCAAGTATGCATCTGTCAATCATACATTGCAATTTTTTGTAACTATTCAAAAAGCCATGAGGTTCATTCTCAATTGTTGTGCAAAACAGAAAATCAGAAATACATCCGAAAGGGTATAAAAATAGTTTGTCCCGGATTGGCAGAATTGTGGTAGAATATATACGGTTCATCCGTGCAGAAATGCGGCCTTCGGGCTTTCACATGACACTTTTTTCTATAGCGTGGGCTGAGTGGTGTTATCATGTTGAAGCGGATGAGCCTTTTTGCTATCGGGAAATGATCGAAGTTATGTAAATAAATGAGTAGGAGAAAATGTATGAATGTAATAGTAGCAATTGATTCACTCAAAGGAAGCCTGAGTTCCCTGCAGGCGGGAGCCGCCGCAAAGGCAGGCATCCTTCGCGCCATCCCGGATGCAACCGTATCGGTCAAACCGGTCGCAGACGGAGGCGAAGGAACCGTAAATGCACTTGTGTCCGGGCTGTCCGGAAGAAGCGTCACGATAGCGGTCACCGGACCGCTGGGCGAAACAGTAGAAGCAACCTACGGCATCCTGCCGGATCACACAGCCGTCATCGAGATGGCAGAGGCCGCCGGACTTCCGCTCGTGCCCGCGGAGAAGCGCAATCCCATGAACACCACCACATATGGCGTGGGTGAAATGATCCTGCACGCGTTGGATGAGGGGTGCCGCAGCTTCATCATCGGCATCGGGGGCAGCGCGACCAACGACGGCGGGACAGGCATGCTGCGCGCCTTGGGCTGCTGCTTTCGGAAGAACGATGGAACCGATATCGCGCCGGGCGCACAGGAGCTCGCCGGGCTTGCCGCCATCGAAACCGAAGCACTCGATCCGCGCCTGAAGGAGAGCCGCTTCTCGATCGCCTGCGATGTGACCAATCCTTTGTGTGGACCAAACGGCGCAAGCTACATCTTCGCTCCGCAAAAAGGCGCCGATCCTGCGACCGTCCGTAAGCTTGACGCAGCACTCGCGCATCTGGCAGACATTACCACTGCCACACTCGGCACCGATCTTCGTGATCAGCCGGGAGCCGGAGCCGCAGGCGGACTCGGCTTCGCATTCACATCCTACCTGAACGGCACACTCCGTCTGGGCGTTGATATTGTCCTTGATGCAGTCCTGCCGGAATCCGAACTTCGCGCCGCCGATATCGTCGTCACCGGAGAGGGCTGCTTCGACGGTCAGACCGCGATGGGCAAAGCACCGGTCGGCATCGCCCGCCGCGCCAAAGCCTTCGGCTGCA
>CAKRKX010000149.1 GCA_934358675.1 uncultured Agathobacter sp.
TTTGAACCCTCGCGCCGCTGTTAACGACCTGCACCCTTTCCAGGGGTGTCCCTTCGGCCAGCTTGGGTACTTCTCCAAATAAAGCTGCTCAAATCATTTAAAAATTCTCGCTATAGAGTAGAAAAAGAATTCTTTCGAATTCTTTTCTAATCGGTGTCTCCACCAAACGGAGAGGGTGGGATTCGAACCCACGTGCCCTTGCGGACAAACGGTTTTCAAGACCGCCTCGTTATGACCACTTCGATACCTCTCCATGTTTTTTTCTCGCCTTGATCAGCGCAAGACATATATTACCATCAATGCTTGTCAGTGTCAACCGGTTTTTGCATTTTTTCGCATTTTATTTTTTGATCAAACGCAAAAACCGCATAGTTGCAGGCTTTGTCCTGCTTATCAGTGAAATAAAATGTGCTCTTGCAGCTCATCCCCGCGGAGCAAAAATATCTTTGCGACATCCAGATCCTCCGGTGTCGTAATCTTAATATTGGTGTATTTTCCCTGAATCAGGCGCACTTTCTGTCCCGTCATCTGCTCCACGATCATCGCATCGTCTGTGATCGGAATCTGAAGTGTTCCTGCCTGCATCTGTTCAAACAGACGATCATATGCCCGCATCAGAAGTTCACGTGAAAAACACTGCGGTGTCTGCACCGCCCATAAGGTACTCCGATCCGGAGTCTGCGCGGCATATCCATCCGCATCCGCCACCTTGATCGTATCCTTGACCGGAGTGGCAAGCACACACGCCTTTTCCTGTGCGACCGTATCCATACACCGCCGGATACTTTCCGCATCGATCAGAGGGCGCGCGCCGTCATGGATGAGGACATAGTCCGCTCCCGCGGCTTTCAGGCCTTCGTATACCGACAGATAGCGCTCCGCACCGCCGCCTACCACGGCACGCACTTTCGCGAATCCGTACTTCTCTACAATATTCTCGCGACAGAACGCCACGTCTTCCGGCGCCGTCACAAGCACAACGGAATCCACATCACTCTCCTCAAACGCACGCAAGGCATAATAAATGACCGGATACCCGTTCAGATCCATATATTGTTTCGGTATATCACTGTGCATCCGGCTTCCTACTCCCGCAGACAACACGATTGCGATACAATGCACTCTGCTCATCTTTCTCTCACTTCACAATCTATCTGTTATTTCAAGGCAACAATACACCCCTAAGCAGCATTAATCTCCCAATTTCAAATTCGGCACCGCATTCAGATCCAGTCCCGCGCGCTTGCCCGCAATAAAGTCATAGTAAGCCGCCGCACCGATCATCGCCGCGTTGTCTGTACAAAGAATCGGTGACGGGTGATAGAACCGCACGCCTTCCTCCTTACACATCTGCTCCATCGCACCGCGAATGACACCGTTGGATGCCACACCTCCCGCAATCGCGAACTGCTCCATGCCAAATTCACGAATCGCATGGCGCGCATGATCGACCAGTACATCCGTCACAGACTTCTGGAACGAAGCCGCCACATCCGCCTGATTGATCTCGATCTCCTTCATGCGGCATCCGTTCAGATAATTCAGTACCGCAGACTTCAAGCCGCTGAAGCTGAAATCATAGACTCCATCTGCAATCTTTGCGCGTGGAAAAGCGATCGCATCCGGATTACCCTCATGCGATACTTTCTCAATCTTCGGTCCGCCCGGATAACCGAGTCCGATCGCGCGGGCAACCTTGTCAAACGCCTCCCCCGCCGCATCATCTCTCGTTCTTCCTAGGATCTCATACACACCGTAATCCTTCACCTTAACAAGGTGCGTGTGTCCACCGGATACAACAAGGCATAAAAACGGTGGCTTAAGCTCCGGGTTTTCAATATAGTTTGCGCTGATATGACCCTCGATATGATGGACTCCCACCAGCGGAATATTTCTTGCGTAGCTGATCGCCTTGGCTTCCGCGACGCCGACAAGCAGCGCGCCGACCAGCCCCGGTCCGTACGTGACACCGATCGCATCGATATCATCCAGTGTCATTGACGCGTCAAGCAGCGCCTGCTCGATTACCTGATTAATTTTCTCAATATGTTTGCGCGATGCAATCTCCGGTACAACACCGCCGTACAGGGTGTGAAGCGCGATCTGTGAGGAGATCACATTGGAACGCATATCACGTCCGTTCACAACGACCGCCGCCGCTGTCTCGTCACAGGAGCTCTCGATTGCAAGTATCTTTATTTCAGAATCTGTCTGATTACTCATTGTTTCAAAACCTCTTCTAATTTGTTTCATCCTCTGCGTTCGGATTCTTATCGATCTGATAATAGGTCAGAATCTTCCAGTTTCCGCTGTCGTCCTTGCGCAGAACATACATCTGATATGTTCTGGTAAATTCATTCTTTTCCTTCACAAAATAAGTCGCCGTCACATAGGCAAGCTCGTCCCCTTTGTCCGGATCCGTGATAAAAAGCACATCATCGCTGTCGCACACACTGCTCTGGCGGATCGAGCGGTCACGCTTTTTGTAATTGGCAATCTCATCCTTTACCGAAGCACGGTAGGTATCGATCGGATTGTTTTCAAGCAGCTCGTCATCCATCAGTGCCTGTGCCTGCGTGAGCAGACCCTCAAACTCTTCGTCCGTATACTCTTCCCCGTAATAACTCAGAATGATCTTATTATAGAATTTCACCACTTCGCGCGGCGTGGACGGATAATCATTCTTCAGATCGCGTGTTGTGAGTTTCTCAATCTTCGTCAGATCCCCCGTCTCATCCGGGTGTACATGGATCTTCGATTTCAGCAGATAATAACTGCCGCACACCAATATCGTACATAACAATGCAAGAAAAACGATTCCGATCCTTCTTTTCATTCGTTAATCCTCCTCAAACGCAAGCTCCACGCTTTTGCCGTCCTTGCCGAGATACGATGCCTCAAAAATCTTGCGCACCTGCGGCATATAATCTTCCGCCCTCACAAGGGAAGGGGAAAAATGCGTCAGCCACATCTCCTTGACCGCTGCGCGCTTCGCCATCTCCGCCGCCTCATAAAATGTCATATGCTTCTTCTGTTTTGCCTTGGCGATCTTGTCCTTTTCCGCGTACATTCCCTCGCAGATAAACAGATCCGAGCCTCTGGCAGCCTCCACGATTCCATCGGTCGGCCGGCTGTCCGTGCAGTATGTCACTTTCAGCCCCTTGCGCTGCGGTCCGAGCACCATGTCCGGCGTATACGTCACACCGTCCTGCTCCACGGTCTCCCCGCGCTGCAGAATGCTCCACATTTTCATCGGAATATTCTGACTTCTGGCACGTTCCACCGAAAATCGTCCGGCACGCCTGATTTCCACGGAATATCCGTAGCAGACCACCTGATGCTTCACGCGAAACGCATGAATATGATAGCCGTTGATCTCGAAATCCTCCGTCTCGTTCTCCAGCTCGATACAATTAATCTCAAACGGCAGCTCCGGTGCGATCGTGCGAAGAGCCGCAACCACGCGCGTCAGCCCCTTCGGTCCGATGATCGTAAGCGGCTCCGTTCGCTCCGCGTTACCCATGGTAAGCAGAAATCCCGGCAATCCGCTGATATGATCCGCATGAAAATGCGTCACACACAGCACATCGATCGGTTTAAAGCTAAGCCCCGCCTCCTTGATGGCGATCTGCGTGCCTTCGCCGCAATCGATCAGGAGACCGCTTCCATTGTATCGCAACATCAGTGACGTCAGCCACCGGTACGGAAGCGGCATCATTCCTGCCGTTCCCAACAAACATACATCTAACATGAACTATCTTCCTATTCTACTTCTGCCACTCCATAATGCCTGCATCCTCGGTCGGTAGCCGGTAGAAATTCTTCCGCACTCCGATCGTTGTAAAACCCTTTTTCTCATATACATGGATCGCCGAATCATTCGACACACGCACTTCCAAAACGATGCGCTCCACGCCATGCTCCGCAGCCCACTGCTGCATCGCCTCGACAAGCGCCACTCCCGTTCCGCCACCGCGGGCTTCTTTTGCTACCGCAACATTCGTGATCTCCCCCTCTGGAACCATCACGTACATCCCGATATATCCGACAATCATATCCTCATCCACCGCCACTAAAAATACGGCGGAATTGTCCATTCCATCCAGAAATCCCTGCGCACTCCACGGTTCGGAAAAACACTCCTTCTCGATCAAAGCCACAGCTGGGACATCCTCCGCTGTCATCAAACGGATCCTCATATACGAAAATCCCTTTCCTTCTCCTGGCGTTCTCTCTCCGCCTGCGATAAACGAAGATACATTGGAGCAAACTCCGCCGCCTTCATCTGTCTGCCCTGCTCATAATATTTCTTTCCAAGTGCTGTGACAGAAGACGCTCTCTGATACCGCACGCTGTCTGCACAAAAACGATACAAAAGTCCCTCACACTGTTTAATTTTCTCTTGGAACACCGGAACGCCATCCCCCAAAAAGATGACTTCCCGTTTCGTTTCTTTTGCTTTCTGTAAAACCACTTCAATCGGTGCCGCATCCGGTTTCTCAATTTCTACCGGCACTTCTTTCGACACATCAT
>CAKRKX010000150.1 GCA_934358675.1 uncultured Agathobacter sp.
GATCTGTCCAGGAGTAGTATCCTTAGATCCTAATCCGTAACGTCCGCTTGTAATTGTAACCTGATCGAACTTAGATCCCTTAAGAGCTGCAACAACGTCTAAGTATAATGGCTCTCCAAGTGATCCTGGCTCCTTAGTTCTGTCTAATACTGCAATTCTCTTAACAGTATCCGGGATAGCATCGATTAATGCTTCCTTAACGAATGGTCTGTAAAGACGAACTTTAACGACACCAACCTTCTCGCCTCTTGCCATCAGGAAATCGATTGTCTCATCAATTGTCTCGCAAACAGATCCCATAGCGATGATTACGCGGTCAGCATCAACTGCTCCGTAGTAGTTGAATAACTTGTAATCAGTACCGATCTTCTCATTAACCTTGTCCATGTATTCCTGAACGATTGCCGGAAGCTCGTCATATGTAGAGTTGCAAGCCTCTCTTGACTGGAAGAACAGATCAGGGTTCTGAGCAGATCCCATCTCTACCGGATGATTTGGATTTAATGCATTCTTGCGGAAAGCATCCACTGCATCCATATCTACCATATCTTTCAGATCTTCGTAATCCCATGTCTCGATCTTCTGAATCTCGTGAGATGTACGGAATCCATCGAAGAAGTTGATGAATGGAACTCTTCCCTTGATTGCTGCACAGTGTGCAACCGGAGTTAAGTCCATAACTTCCTGTACAGATGACTCACAAAGCATTGCAACACCTGTCTGACGACAAGCATATACATCTGAATGATCTCCGAAAATGTTCAGTGCGTGTGTAGCGACACAACGGGCAGATACGTTAAATACACCCGGAAGTCTCTCACCTGCTACTTTGTACAGGTTCGGGATCATAAGTAAAAGACCCTGGGAAGCTGTATAAGTAGTTGTTAATGCACCGGCGGTAAGCGATCCGTGAACAGTACCAGCTGCACCTGCTTCAGACTGCATTTCTGTAACCTGAACGGTCTGTCCGAAAATGTTCTTACGACCTGCGGTTGCCCACTCATCTGTAGCCTCAGCCATAACAGATGAAGGAGTAATAGGATAGATTGCTGCAACATCGGTAAATGCATAAGATGCATGAGCTGCTGCATGGTTTCCATCCATGGTTTTCATTGAACGTTTCATGAATTAGTCCTCCTATTTTAATTTAATGTTCAAACGTATTAAAAATCAGACATTGAATCAGAATGTCTCTAATTTAATAATATAAAATGAATGCCGCCAAAAATCAAGTTTTAGCGACACCATTTTTGTATTTTTACAAATACAACCTTTCAAACTCTCCAAGAGGCACCGGACGATTGCACAAATAGCCTTGTCCGCACTCGAATCCCCCCTCGATCAGCTGCTGTTCCTGTTCCCTTGTTTCAACACCCTCAATAATGATGTCTTTGTCCAGAATCTTAACCATGCGGCCAATCTCGTACAACAGTTTCAGTTTCTGATCCGTCATTCCGACATTAATAAAGCTTTTGTCGATTTTGATCACATCCGACGGCATATCTGCCAGCATGGAAAGTGAAGAATAACCGGTTCCGAAATCATCGATTGCAATACGGAATCCCATATCATGCAAGCGGTTCAGACAATGCCTGAGTACCTCCACATTCTTGACCAGGACCCCCTCCGTAACCTCAATCTCAATATTGCTTGGAAGCACCGTATATTTTGACATAACATGAGCGATACGATTTAAAAATTCTTCGCCGGTACCCTCAAAATGTCTTCCCGAGAAATTTGTTGAAATAATAATTTTTCTTTTCTTCTGGCGGTTCCATTTATCGAGTGTCTTAAGCACTTCCTCAAAAATATAGAAATCCAATTCCGTAATATAGCCGATCTTTTCAAGAGAATCAATGAAATAGGCAGGCGGAACAATGGTTCCGTCCGGTTTCTTCCAGCGCGCCAGAGCTTCGGCACCATAAATAATCTCCTTGCCTAAGAAGAATTTCGGCTGCAGATACATCTGAAAATCATCACGGTACAAAGCTTCAAAAAACTCTCCGACTACTTTTTGTTCTTCCACACGCATCGACCGGAGTTCCGGCGTGTAAAACATAATCTGTTTCTTACCGGATCGTTTTGCATTCTTCCATGCAAGATCCGCATTTTCCATAGCCTGATCAAAATCGATCTTGGTATTTTCGAAAATATACACACCCACTGTCACACCCATGCCACTGTTCGGATACTGGTGGTTCTGCATATTTGTAAATCTCTGGTTACGTTTCTGCAAATGCATTTCAAGCATCTCACTGCTTTCATCCGCAGCAAGAATCAAAAAGAAATCCGAATATAAGCGGCAGCCGGCCACAAAATACGGCTGGCTCGACACATCTGCTGCAAGCATCTTTAAGATGCTGTCACCAACCTTATAGCCATAATTTTCATTGACATAACCAAAATTATTGATATCGAGATACTCGATTGCATATACCTTATCCGGATCTGCTTTTGCCAGCACTTTGGTGACCTGTCGGCGGAAGGACTCCTGATTATACAGATTCGTCAACGGATCTCTCATCTGTATCTTCTGGATCTGTGCACGGCTCTCATCCATCCTAAACCGCAACGACACAAAGATTGCCATAGTACGGGTCAGTTCCTTAAAAAGTGTCATCTCGCTCGTCGACCATTGTTTCTGTTCATTTCTGGTCAGATACATAACTTCTCCGACACGGTCCCCGATATACTCAAACTTACCGATCACCGCGGAAAAAGACACGTTCGATTTCACATCCAGACCATCTTCATCCGGATAAACATGTCCGGCATTTACCAGTTGTTCATGCGTCAGAATCACACACTGTCCGGGTTTAATCTGCACATTTTCCATATGCATCTTGGCAAAAACCCGATCCTCCGTAATCAGCTTGCGTCTTGCAAAATAGTTGGTCATCGTCAGATGCTCATCCACTTCATCCTCTTCAAAGACAGCCACAAAATCCAGATCATATCGATCCGCAATCTTTTTCAACAGCATGTTGAGTGAGCCTTCCAGATTCTTTGCGTGGGCCATCAGACTGACTGCAAAAGCCAGAAACTCCTGATCCTTTTGGTCAATCAGTTCTCTTTTGTCAATGCGGATTGCTTCATTGCGCGTCTGTCCGACATCCTCTGCCCCAGCCAGTTCAAAGCCATCTTTTCCGCTCTGTTTCGCGCGGTACATTGCATGATCCGCTTTTTCAAACAGGCTGGCATAGGTATCCTGCGGCGAGCGGTACACAGCCAGACCAATACTTGAAGAAATGCGATAATTTACATTTTCACCGCTGTATTCCCGCGACAAAACGCCACATAATCTCTGCGCTTTCTCCTTTGCTTTCTCCACACTCGTGTTCTTCATGAATACAAGGAACTCATCGCCTCCAACCCGTCCGACAAAATCATCCACACGGAACTGGCTTCTTATAAGATTGGCAACATCCATGATCACTGTGTCGCCAAATGTATGCCCGAAATTGTCATTGATTCCTTTGAAATTGTCAATATCAATCAAAAACATGACATTGGTGCTCGATGGATTCTCTTCAATATATGACGTAACTTCTCTTTGGATCTCCAGCTTATTCAAAAGATTTGTCAGCGGATCTCTGCGCACTTTTTCCTGCAAAGCCTTGTCCCTGTCAATATTAAAGCTCCGGCCGATAATGCGCACAATATTGCCCGTATCATCCTTTACGCTCTGGTAGTACGTGCGGAACCATTGATAACACGGCGCATCCTCTTCCGTGCTCACATTAAACCGGGTATCAATTGTTCCTGCCACCTCTGTCTGTGTAGCCTCATACATCGCCTTCAGAAACAGATCCTGATCCGCAAGGAAAAGCGTCTTTACCTCCTCATCTACCGGATAATATGCGTCTTTCGACTCAAAATTCCCGCGAAGTTCCATCAGACGATGGGATCGCAACATCCTCCAGTGCGGCACATCCAGATCAAACGGATACTCCCGCGAAAGGCGCTCCATCATCTCATATTTCTTCGTCAGAAGCTGCCTCTCCAGCTCGCCGGACTTCTGTTTGTGAATGTCCCAGAACAAAAGGATCAGCTGCGGAAGCGCATTCCTGTAAGTCAGAAGACTGCAGCGCACCTGCACCCAAAAGAAATTGTGATCCTTATGCTGAATGCGCACCTCCTGATCCGCCACACGCTGCCCCTCTACAGCCTGTGCGACCGTCTCCTCCAGCAGATAGATGTCCTTGTCCGAGACCAGTTTCTCTGCACCGATCTGCTCGATCTCCTGCTCCGTATAGCCGAAAAGGCGGACAAATTCCGCATTGACCATCTCAATTTTTAAGGTATTCCCATATGTTGCCACAGCGGCAGCAATCGGAATATCCACCCCCATTAATTCTTTATAATCCATTTTTCCACC
>CAKRKX010000151.1 GCA_934358675.1 uncultured Agathobacter sp.
CAGTATACATTGGCAATCGACCGTCAGAATGAGCATTTGGACGAGTTCTACAATGCACATCACCCGGCGGTTCTGAAAATGATCGGCATGGTTGCCGAGAGTGCGCACAAGGCGGGTATCTGGGCAGGAATCTGCGGAGAACTCGGTGCGGACTTGGAATTAACCGAAAAATTTGTTAAAATGGGAATTGATGAGTTATCAGTTTCACCATCAATGATTTTCCCTGTAAGGAATAAAATAATTCATTCTAAGACAAAATAATCGAAGGAGGACAAAAGGATGAAGACATTTGATTACACAATTAAGGATGCAATGGGAATTCATGCAAGACCGGCAGGACTTCTTGTAAAAGAGGTTGGCAAGTATCAGAGTAAGATTTCCCTGACAAAGGATGGCAAGACCGTTGATGCTGCAAGACTGATGGCTGTTATGAGCCTCGGTGTAAAGCAGGGACAGACAATCAGCGTTACCGCAGAGGGAGACGATGAAGAGGCAGCTGCTTCCGGAATGAAGGCATTCTTCGAGGCAAACCTGTAATCGTTTACATGGGCATTTACGAATAGAAATGCGGCGGATGACATAAACTGATAGCATCCGCCGCTTTTTATGTTTTTTTTGCTTTTTTATAAAAAAAACAAATTTTGTATGAAATTGCCAAAAAGAGACATAAAAGACTGTCGGCTTTAACAAAAAAGCATTGAATACATGATAAAAACTTGACATAATGTACAACAAGGGTTAAGATAGGTACATACAAAAACAAAGCAATAATTGAATGGATTGTTACTGACCAGCAGGCAAAACCAAATTTTACATCGTTCTTGGATGGATTGGTGTAGGATTTGGCTTTTTTATTAAGGGGGTTAAGTTTCAACGGACGGAGAGGCACATGATTATCCAGAAGATTATTAATAACAATGTAATATCGGCAGTTGATGACAAGAACGCAGAAGTTGTTATTATGGGACGCGGCATTGGATTTAAAGCGCATGCCGGGGATACGATCGATGAGACAAGGATCGAGAAGATCTTCCGCATCGAGAATGAGACGATCGCAAGACAGTTTCAGGAAATTTTGGAGAACATTCCTCTTGAGCACATGCAGATCACCGAGGAGATCATCTCTAAGGCGAAGGAAGTGCTGAACGTCAAGCTGAACCAGAGTATTTATGTAACCCTCACGGATCATATCAATTTTGCCATTCAGCGTCAGAAGGAGGGCGTTCGGCTGAAGAACGCTTTGCTGTGGGAAATCAAAGAGTTCTATCGATCCGAGTATCAGATCGGACAGTATGCGATCGAGCTGCTGAACGAGAAGCTTAAGACGGATTTCACCGACGATGAGGCAGGATTTATTGCACTTCACATTGTGAATGCGGAATACAATACAAGCATTAACAGCACATTTGTGATGACGAATATGATCCAGGATATGCTGAAGTTCATTCAAGAGACAATGGGGTGCGAGTACAATGAGAACTCGATTCATTACGAGCGTTATCTGGCACACCTGAAGTTCCTGGCAAGAAGGATCTGTGATCATGATCTTCTGCCGGATGATGATATGGAGTTTGCGGCATCTTTGGAACAAAAGTATCCGGCTGAGTATGAATGCAGCAGGAAAGCGGCAGACTATATTGAGGCACAGTATCATGAAAAGATTTCACAGGAAGAGATCATGTATCTTGCCATCCATATCAAACGCGTTTTTATGAAACCATAACATACAGAAGGGAGTGGACAGACGTATGTTTCAATTGTTTAAAAAGAAAGAGGACGGTATCGAGATCGGTGCTCCGGTCAAGGGTAAGGCAGTCTCGATCAGCGAGGTGAACGATCCGACATTCGGAGATGAGATCCTTGGCAAGGGTGTGGCGATCATACCGGCGGACGGCAATGTATATGCCCCTGCGGACGGAACGATCGAGCTGTTGTTCGATACGATGCATGCGGTGAGCATGACAACAACAGAGGGCGTAGAGCTTCTTGTTCATATCGGACTTGAGACGGTAACACTCAAGGGTGAGCATTTTACCGCGCACAAGGCAACCGGTGATACGGTCAAGAAGGGAGACCTTCTGATCTCTGTCGATCTTGATGCAGTGAAGGCGGCAGGATTTGATGTAATCACACCGATGGTCGTATGCAATACCGGCGACTATCAGGCGGTGGAAGCAGTGACAGGCATAGATGTTGAGCCTGGCGATACGGTTCTCAAGATTAAAAAGTAACCGTTACAATTTTATATTTTCACGTATTATTTCAGTATTTTAGCCGGATCACAACGGCATAAAATAAAAGGGATTATTAAGATGAAGGAGGATGTTTACTATGATGAAGTATTTACAAAAACTTGGTAAAGCATTAATGCTTCCGGTAGCCTGCTTACCTATCTGTGGTATTTTAATGGGTATCGGATATCTTATGTGTCCTGCAACTATGCAGGGTGGTAACATTGAAGGTGTGATTCCTATGATCGGATTCTTCCTGGTTAAGGCCGGTGGAGCGCTGATCGACAATATGGCACTGTTATTCGTAATCGGTGTCGGTGTCGGTATGGCAGACGATCATGATGGTACAGCAGGTCTTGCAGCATTAGCTTCCTGGCTGATGATTACAAACCTTCTTTCCACAGGAGTTGTTACAACTCTGATGCCTGCAATCGCAGATAATCAGGATAAGATGATCGCATTCGGCAAGATCGCTAACCCGTTTATCGGTATCTTGGCCGGTATCATCGGTGCTACATGCTACAATAAGTTCAAGAGCACAAAGCTTCCGGATTGGCTGTCATTCTTCAGTGGCAAGCGTTGCGTAGCAATTATCGCCGGTGTTGTTTCCATTATTGTTTCCGCAATCCTGTTGTTCGTATGGCCGTTAATCTTCGGTTTACTGATCGCAGCTGGTAACGGAATCGCAGGAATGGGCGCTGTTGGAGCAGGTATCTACGCTTTCTTAAACAGATTACTTATTCCAACCGGATTACATCACGCATTAAACAACGTATTCTGGTTCGATACAATTGGTCTTGGTGACCTTACAAACTTCTGGGGAGGAAAGACATCAGCTGATGTTACCTGGGATCTTGGAATGTATATGTCAGGATTCTTCCCATGTATGATGTTTGGTATTCCTGGTGCTGCACTTGCTATGATCAAGTCAGCAAAGAGCAACAAGAAGAAAGTTGCAATCGGTCTTTTAAGCTCCGCAGCATTATGTGCTTTCATCTGCGGTGTTACTGAGCCGTTCGAGTTTGGATTTATGTTCCTTGCTCCTGGACTGTACTTAGTATACGCATTACTTTATGGTATCTTTACAGTTATCACAACACTCGTTGGTTTCCGTGCAGGATTCAGCTTCTCAGCTGGAGCAACAGACTTGTTCTTCTCAGCTTCCCTTCCGGCAGCTAAGAACACTTGGATGATCATTCCTCTCGGAATCGCAGCCTTCATTGTATTCTACGTAGTATTCCGTTTCATGATCGTTAAATTCGATCTGAAGACACCTGGTAGAGAAGATGATGATGTAGATGAGACAAAAGTAGAGTTAGCAAACAATGATTACACAGCTATCGCTGCAACAATCTTAGAGGGCCTTGGTGGCAAGGACAATGTAGTAAGCATTGATAACTGCATCACAAGACTTCGTCTCGAAGTTAAGGACAACACAGTCGTAGATGAGAAGAAGATTAAATCTGCAGGCGTTGCAGGTGTTGTCAGACCTGGCAAGACAAGTGTTCAGGTTATCATCGGAACGAAAGTTCAGTTCGTGGCAGACGAGTTCAAGAAGTTGTGCCGGTAATTTAGAAAAATAGTATAATCCCTTTCTTAGAGGCGGCTTTGCGTAATGCGAAGCTGCCTTTAATGATTGCGAAAATTCGGGTTTGCCGTGATCAGATTTTGTTAAATACGGACGATACCGGATTATAGAGTTGTAATTGAAAATTAGCAGTAGATTATTTCTATAAGTGACGGACTTGAATGATTTCAATGACCGGATGAGCTTTCAGAGTTACGACATCGGACGATACGGTTATTTTATCGAAAAAATAGGAAAATCAACTTCGGACTTGATTTCAGATAGACAACAACAAGTTGTTTCGTTTGCGCTATTAGCGAACACAATGGAACTCCGAAGCAGTTTCCTATTTGTTTCGAAAAATAAGTATGGATCCGATGTCTAAAACATGGAAGCG
>CAKRKX010000152.1 GCA_934358675.1 uncultured Agathobacter sp.
GCCCTGTAGTAATTAGAAAATAATTGACGCGCGGTGATAGATTACGAATATATGTAAATCTTCGCCGCGCGTGATTTCTAATTATCTACAAATGAAAAAAAGAATACAAATGGTGTGATCCACCAAACGATTTCAAAAAGCATACCAAGCAACTGCATAAAATCCCTCCTTTGAAGTCTGCGTTATTACAATGTAAGAATATCCATGTCGAAATGAGATCTCAATACAAAATACAGGCGAAAAGTGTAAGTAAACGCAAATTGGTCTTGTATTTAGGAATGAGGCATGCTAAACTTACCGCAAAGCATAATGATCTGATACAGATATTTATCATACTTCATGTAGGACTGACGTGGAGAGCATATTTATTCAAATGTTATAGAATCACGCTTTTGTTTCAGAAATTTATAATTGAATAGTTGGGAATACAAAGATTATGGGGAAGTTTTTGTAGTTTCACGGAAGAAAGAGGAGGTAGTGTGTATTGGGTGATGCGCCAGATAAAATTCAGTGGCATCCGGCTTTTTGCGCAGCAACAGAACTGGAATTACACGAAAATATTGAACAATTAGAATTTATGACAGAGTATAATTTGAGCAAGGAACCGATTCGAATTGATCTGCTTATTATCAACGAGGAGGAGCAAGGTAAAAAGATCAGGAATGAGATAGGTCATATTATGAAAAAGTATAATGTGATTGAATACAAAAGTCCGGATGATAACCTGACGATTGATGATTTTTATAAGACGGTTGGATATGCATGTTTATATAAAGGTTATGGGAAGTATGTTGATCAAATCCCTGTCAATGAACTCACAATTTCCATATTTCGGGAACGGTATCCGAGAAAAATGTTTTTGACATTAAAGAAGTATGGTCATAGAATAGAAGAGAAATACCCTGGTATATATTATGTTCATGATTTACCATTTCCGGCTCAAGTAGTAGTGATCAGACAATTAAATCGTATAGAGCATAAAAGTCTGGGGGATGTGAACACCATTCTTGCAGGGGAAAAAGTGGAACTGGTATAAGGAGAAAAAGCATGGCGCTCATTTTTTTTGACATAGACGGAACGCTTTGGGATGAAAATATGAAGATTCCGGACGGAACGATAGAGACTTTAAAAGAGGTACAGAAGAACGGGCATAAGATTTTTTTGTGCAGCGGACGAGCACGGGGAAATATCCGCGCGAAGGAGCTGTTGGACGTCGGATTTGATGGAATACTGGCGGCCTGTGGCAATCATGTGGAACTGGACGGCAGGATCGTGTATGAAAATATCATATCGCCGGAACTGACGGAGAAAGTGGTTCGCCTTTTGCGGGAATGTCATATGCCGGTCGTGTTGGAAGGACCGGATTATCACTGGATCGATGAACATGGATTCGAGGAGGATCCATACGTGATCTATCTGTTTGAGGAGATGGGCGAGAGTGCGAAGATCCTCAAAGAATATACGCCTGATATCCGGATCAACAAGTTCTCAGCGGATGTGCTTGACGATACCGATTACGACCGCATTAAGGCGGAACTTGGGAATGATTTTGATTTCCTTGAGCATGAGGGCAATGTTGTGGAGTTTGTACCGAAGGGAACATCCAAAGCGACCGGAATCGCATGGCTCTGTTCGTATTTGGGTGTGCCGCGGGAGGACACTTATGCGATCGGAGACAGCATCAATGATCTGGACATGCTCGAATATGTGGGACACGGTATCGCGATGGGAAATGCGACGCAGCCTCCAAAAGATGTAGCAGAGTTTGTGACAACGGATATCCATGAGGAGGGAATCCGCAACGCAATGTTACACTATCATCTGATCGGGTGATGAAAATGTTATGAGGAGGATAGAGGGGAAATAAAAAAGAAGAGGAAGTTGAAAAAGTTGAAAGTACGAAAGATTTTAAGTGTAATTTTGGCAGCGACAATGCTGTTTCAGGTGCAGCCGGTCTATGCGGCGCAGGTTGTCGGGATGGAATCAGAGGCAGCCGGACATGACGTGGTGCTTAGTGCGGAAAATGCGAATGATAACGGAGAACCGGTGCAGGATGATGAGAATCCGACCGGTGATGCGAGCAATTCAAATAATCTGACGAATCAGGATGATCCGAACAATTCCAGTGATCCGAACAATTCCAGTGATTCGGACACTAACAATTCGGATTCGAATGATTCGAACGGAACGGACCAACCGGATGATACCAATCAGGATGGAAACGATCAGAGCGATGATGAGAAGCCGGAGGAGGAACAAAACAAGGTACCGTCAGCAGTCCGTGGTCTTCATACGACAGCACAGACGGGCACAAAGGTGCGCGTTGCGTGGGATGCCAGTGATAATGCCACATCCTATGAGGTATACCGCAGTGTGGAGAGCGGATCCTATAAGAAGCTTGACATAACAACGAAAACGTATTATGTGGATAAGGAGGTAAAGACCGGTAAGACCTATCATTATAAGATCGTACCGGTCAACACCGCGAAAAAGAAGGGAAAAGCAGCAACGATCGCTTTTTCCAATGAGACGATCGTAACGATCGCATCGCAGAAATACACGTATGCGCAGATGAAGTCCCAGATGAAAGCACTGAAAAGTAAGTACAGCGATTACTGTGAGATGAATGTGATCGGAAAATCTGTTAAGGGACGGGAAATTTATGACTTTGCGATTGGAAATCCGGATGCCCAGACATCACTTCTCGTTGTGGGAACACTGCATGCGCGTGAATATATCTGTGCGGCGGTGCTGATGCAGGAACTGGAATATTACCTGAGCAATTACAATCATATGATCGGCGGCATAAAGCCGGCGGATGTCCTGGAAAACACACAGATTCACTATGTGGTGATGGCCAATCCGGATGGCGTCGAAATCTCGCAGAAATCTTATGCAAGATGGAAATCCAATGCGCGGGGCGTCGATCTGAACCGAAACTTCCCGATCAAGAAGTTTGTTTCCGGGGGCAAGAAGGGCGCAGAAGGTTATTCCGGTAAAAAGGCGTTGAGTGAGCCGGAATCCAGAGCGGTTGCCAATCTTACACTGAAACTGAAAAAGAATCAGAAGCTGCAGGGCGTGGTCAATTATCATGCGATGGGACGCATTATATACGGAAGCTGCTCATCGAAGAAACTTTATAAAGATACGAAGATGATGTACCAGATCGCACAGAAAGAGACCGGATATATCGCTGCATACGAATCGTCGAAGACGACTTCACCGGGCGGACAGTATCGTGAGTACGTGATGTACATGCTTGGAATCCCGTCGATAACGATCGAAGTCGGAAAGACATGGGCACCTTGCTCCTACTATGAATACAAGACAGAATTTTTAAAAAATAAGAACGTAGTATTAAAGATCACGAAGGCGATTTCTTAGGGATAAGTTGGGGCAAATTGCACAAAAAAGTACAAAAAAGTACAAAAAAGTACAAATTTGGGCTGATTCTATTGCATTATGTTGTTGAAAAAAATATAATAGTTGTTATGGAATTGAGAAACCTGCGTGTGCATATGCAGGTCATCAGGTCTTGTATGGTGGCCTGATATACATGTTAGGGGGAAACATGGATAACTTAGTGGGGGGAAGCCGAAAGAAGCGATTGGGCGATCTGCTTGTGGATGCCGGGGTCATCACACAGGATCAACTGATGCAGGCTTTACAGATACAGAAAACCGAAAAAAAGGGATATCGTCTCGGTGTCGTATTGATCGATCTGGGCATGACCGATGAGAAACAGATCATGGATGCACTGAAAATGCAGCTGAAAATCGAGAGCATTGATTTATCAACGCTCCGCATTCCGGAAGAGATCATCAGACTGGTCGAAGAGTCCGTTCTTCGAAAGTATATGCTGATCCCTTTTCAGTTTAATGAGAAGAATCCGAATCTGCTTAAAGTAGCGATGAGCGACCCGCTGGATATC
>CAKRKX010000153.1 GCA_934358675.1 uncultured Agathobacter sp.
AGCTGGCGGTAGGGATCAGTCCCAGAGTACCGGTTGGCATGGTTTCCAGAATTCTTTCATCGTTTGGCATGATTTGTCCTCCATTAAATGTGTAACAATATTTATATGTAATAACCTGTGATTCATACAGGGTATTAACGGTTTGGTCGCTGCTGCTTCTGAATACGGATGTCCATCTTGGAAAAAAGCTTGATCATCGTATAATCGCCGCAGATGCGGGAGAAAGTTCTCTCCGAATAGATGTCCACGATCTGATTGAAATTCAGATTCGTAGAAATAATGGTTGATTTGTGCCGGAGCAGTCGCTCATTGACACATAGAAAAAGCTGCGAGGTTGTAAATGAGTTGGATAATTCGGTACCCAGATCGTCAATTACAAGAAGATCGCAGTCAAATATGTTCTGGTGCGCCGCAATCGCGTCCGCATCCTTTTCAAACACACCTTTGCTTAATATATCAAATAATTGAAAGGCTGTAAAGTAGATGACCGAATAGCCTTTGTCCAAAAGTTCCTTGGCAATACAGTTGGAGAGGAATGTCTTGCCGACTCCGGTGCTGCCGTAGAAGAACAAATTCTTCGGTTTGTTGTCAAAATCATCGATAAACTGGTGACATGCGTCCACTGCCTGTCTTGCCGTAGCCAAAGCGGATAGACCGGTCGTGCTGCTGATGTCATCATCGGAATAATAATCATAAGAAAAATGAGAAAAATTCTCACGCTCGAGGATCGTCTGAATATTGGACTGTGCGTAGACCGTGTTGATGATGGCCTGCTTAAAACAGTGGCACTTCTGACCGTTTACGTAGCCGGTGTCTTTGCAGTCCGGACAGCGATAGACCGGATCCAGATACTGCAGAGAGTATCCGTTTTCCTTCAGAAGCTGCTTTCGCTCCTCACGCAAAGCGTTCAGTTCTTCCTTTAAAGAGCTGATCGCAGACGGATCTCCGTCTAAGAGATGACGTGCCTTGCGAACGGAACTGGATGCAACTGCGGCATCAATTTCCTGCAGACGCGGAACGCGTGCGTAGACAGACTTGCGACGCTCGTCAAGAATACGTCGGTCCTCAAGCTGCTGACGGTCGTAGTCTCGCATGATTTCATCGTATTGGGAATTCGATAGTGCCATAGTTTCCTCCGGGATTAACGAACGGTTGAGGAGAGAAGTGCTCCCTCAAGGTTCTCGTAATCGTAGTTGCGTGGGTTGAAATTATTAAAACTGTTCCGCTTAACGGTTGCGGAGCTGCCGGCTTTGGCGGAAGAGGTCTTCTTCGCCTTGGAATAAGAATCGTCCATGCGCTTGACATCCTCTAATGTATGTACCTGATTCTTGTGCCAGCTGGTAAGAATCGAGTCGGTATATTCAAAGCTTGGCTGATGCGTCGCGGAAATCGTGCGGCTGCACGCTTCCTGGATCAGCGCAAGATCAAAAGCGTATTCTTTCGT
This sequence comes from uncultured Agathobacter sp., assembly GCA_934358675.1. GTDB lineage: Bacteria > Bacillota > Clostridia > Lachnospirales > Lachnospiraceae > Roseburia. The sequence goes on from CAKRKX010000153.1 coordinate 1,445, forward strand.
CCACTTGCGGATGAATGCGGTCTCGGATTCCACGAGGCTTCGACCGGTAATGCCGAGTGCCTTCATAACACCGTAATAGGCCTGTGAGTGGATCGCAGCATCTTCCTTCGCCTGCTCGACGGTTGTGATATTGTTTGCATGCCATCCGATCGCTACCTTGTCCAGATAACGCATGCTCGAATGTCCCTTGCTGATGCAATACTCCAGTAAGTAGACGATCAGGTCGTTGGAGAAGTGAAGCTCCTCACGCCAGTAGAGTACCGTGTTGACATCCGATTCGCTGAGCGGATGACGAATGTAGGTCTCTACAATAAAGAATAACTCGGAGATCGATTCGTCCTTGCGGAACGTTGTGATCTCATCAAGCGTGTATTTGCGCTTCGCCGGAGTGGCAACGGTGTCACTGACCGGATCATTGAGTGCGGCGGAGGCTTCAAGGATTGCTTTTACTTTCTCGGCTTTCACGGAGGCCGCATTTGCATCGATCGAGGAATCCGGTGTGCTTCCTGTCTGCATCTGTTCATTTGCAGAAATCGGCGCATTGCCTGTGCTGCTTTCATTATTATAGTAAGAAAGCAGATGGATTCCGCAGATCTGTCCCTCCTGATTCTCGTCCAGTTTCATGATCCCCGCATTCTGCCAGTAGCGCAGCGCGCGGATGACGTCCATCTCCGTATTATTAAATTTGTCTGCAATTGCAGAAATCGTAAAATTGTATGCATGAGACTGCACACAGCGTAATAAATATAAATATACCTTAACAAATTCCCCGTTCGCCTGTGGCATAAAGTCATCGATAAAACGATTGGAAATTAAGGTATCTGAAGTTGGACAATCATTGTGTAACTGAATCTGAACCATAGTGTTTCTCTCCTTTAGTGCATTTGTGATTATAGCACAATCAAATTGCAAATGGAAGAAGAAAAAAGTCCGCAAATCCGCACAAATCAAGGGTTTGTTGAAATTGAGGATAACGTGGATAATGTGGATAATTTTGTCGAAACCGCACGATAACGTCCATAAATCCTACTCGAATGCCGAAAAATAAGCAACCGCGGAGAATGCACTGAAAGTACAACTTAGCAACAAAAAATCCACATAGCAAAATTGAAAAATCAACAAAACTATGTGGATAATGTGGATAACTTATTTGCCGAGAATCGCTTCACCGATTTCTACAACGTTTCCGGCACCCATAGTTATCAACAGGTCGCCGTTCATACATTTTTTCAATAAAAATTTTTCAATCTCCTCAAAGGAAGGGAAATAATAAGCCTCGGTTCCCCTGGCTTTCAGGCGGTCTAAGATATCTTTGGAGCTGACACCGAATGTATTCTGCTCGCGTGCTGCGAAGATGTCGGCAAGCACGACAACGTCAGCCATCGACAGAACATCGGCGAAGTCATCGAGGAACGCTTTCGTTCTGGAATAAGTGTGTGGCTGGAAAACGAGTACAAGCCGCTCGTGAGGATAGTTCTCGGCTGCGGTCAGTGTTGCACGGATCTCAGTCGGATGATGTGCATAATCATCGATTACGGTCACACCGTCCACGGATCCCTTGTACTGGAAGCGGCGGTTCGCTCCGCCGAAAGCGTCAAGTCCCTTTATGATCGCATCGGTATCAAGTCCCATGGTGACAGCCAGTGCGATCGCTGCGAGAGCGTTGCTTGCATTGTGGCGTCCCGGAACGGAAAGCTTGATCTCTGCGAGCTTCTTACCGTCATGCATTGCGGTAAAATGCGGACACGCCTTGTCATCGTAAGACAGATCGACCGCGTAGAAATCGAAGGACGGATCAAAGCCGTAAGTGATGATCCTCTGCGGAAGTCCGTCGGTGAGTTCCTGATAGTTATCGATCTCACCGTTGATGATCGTTGCGCCTGCTGCGAGCGTGTTGCCGGCAAACTTGCGGAACGAATGGCGGATATCGTCAAGATCCTTGAAGAAATCAAGATGTTCTGCTTCTACATTTAAGATAATGCTGTATTTCGGACGGAAGTTTAAGAAGCTGTTCGTGTATTCACAGGCTTCGGAGACGAATGTCTCGGAATCTCCGACACGCAGGTTGCCGCCGATGGAAGGAAGGATTCCTCCGACACTGATCGTAGGATCAGCGTCTGCGGCGAGCAGTACTTCCGTGATCATGGAAGTGGTCGTTGTCTTACCGTGGGTTCCTGCCACTGCAACGGAGTCATCGTAATTGTCCATGATCTGTCCGAGCAGTTCGGCGCGGGAGAGCATCGGAAGCTTCTGAGCGACAGCCTCGGCGTACTCCGGATTATCCTCATGGATCGCAGCGGTGTAGACAACAACGTTGATGCCCGGGATAATGTTGGAAGCCTTCTGTCCGTAGAAAATGGTTGCTCCCTTGGATGCGAGTGCGCGGGTAAGGTCGGATTCTTTGGAATCGGATCCGGAGATCGTAAAGCCTTCTTCGAGCAGGATCTCTGCCAGTCCACTCATACTGATAC
>CAKRKX010000154.1 GCA_934358675.1 uncultured Agathobacter sp.
TACAGGATGAAATCAACAAACTGTTGCTGGAATATCATGATGAGGGCAAGGAACCGAATGTGATGGCGCAGGGAATGTCCTGGATCAAGACAAATGTGAAGCTCGCGATGGATGACTCAGATGCAACGATTGCGGAGCTTATGACGGACGGATGTGATATGGGAATCAAGTCGCTCAGCCGCTACTTAAATCAGTATGAGGCTGCGGATGATAAGGCGAAGGCGATCACGAAGAAGCTGATCAATCTGGAAAATGATCTGTGCAGCGGATTAAGAGAATATTTATAGCAAAAAAGTGTGCGGCAGGGCACACTTTTTTGTTATACGAAACAACGAGCCAGACGGTGAATCATTCTGGTAACCGCCGGCTGGCTTGTCTGCAGGGCAGATGCGGCTTTGGTCAGACTGCCGTATTTTGCAACAAAATAAAGAAACGATATGACAATGATCAAATGGATGACAGAAAATAACCGGAATGTTATAATTTGAGAAAGCGGGGAGAATTGCAAGGAGAAAAGGGTTATGAATTATGAAGGAGTATTAAAGTTTAAGGGAACATGGCGAAGCTATCAGGCGCGCGTGCTTGAGAATGTCGGGCGGTATCTGGCAGACGGTAAGATTCATATTGTTGCGGCGCCTGGTTCCGGAAAGACAACGCTCGGAATCGAGCTGATCCGCAGAATGAATGGAAACGCGCTCATTTTAGCACCGTCCATCACGATTCGTGAGCAGTGGGTAGCGCGTATTAAGGAAGCGTTCCTGTGTGACGGCTGCAAGGGGGAAGATTATCTGTCGCAGGATCTGAAGAATCCCAAGGCGATTACGGTGGCTACTTACCAGGCGCTGCACAGCGCAATGACGCGTTTTCAGGGAACGGAAAAGGATGGCGAGGAAGATGCTGCAACGACGGAGGAAGTGGATTACGCAGGCTTTGATCTGGTTGGCACGATGCAAAAAGCCGGTATTGAAGTTCTCTGCCTGGATGAGTGCCACCATCTGCGAAGCGAGTGGTGGAAAGCACTGGAAGAATTTAAAAGTAAATTTAATAACATAAAAACGATTTCTTTGACGGCAACACCGCCGTATGATTCGACACCGGCGATGTGGACCCGCTACATGAATATGTGCGGGGAGATCGACGAGGAGATTACGATTCCGGAACTGGTCAAGGAGGGAAGTCTCTGCCCGCATCAGGACTATGTGTATTTTAACTATCCGACGAAAGCGGAGGAGCAGGAGGTTCGCAAGTTCACGGAGCGCAGTCAGGCGATGATGCAGACCCTGATGCGGGATGAGCAGTTGCTTTCTTATATCCGGACGCACAAGGCACTGAATGGACAGAGCAGCGATGATCTGCTTTTGGATGATCCGGCGTATCTTTCTTCTATCCTGATCTATTTACAGAGTCGGAATGTGCTGTTCCCGTCAAGACTGCAGCGGCTGCTTGGCGCAAAACGCCTGCCGAATATGAGTACCGAGTGGATGGAGCGCCTGTTACAGGGCTTTCTGTATGACGATGCGGATTCGTATCTGTGTGATAAGACGTACCGTGAGATGCTGACCGATCAGTTGAAGGCACAGGGGCTGATCGAGAAGCGCAAAGTGGTTATGACAAAGAGTGCCGCGATCGAGAAGCTTCTGACCAATTCGCTCGGTAAGTGCAACAGTATCAGGGATATCGTGTTTCATGAGTATCAGACGACCGGTGATGTGCTGCGGCTTCTCGTGCTGACCGATTACATCCGAAAGGAATACGAGAAATCGCTCGGCAATGAGGCCTGTGATGTGAATGCGCTCGGTGTTCTTCCGTTTTTTGAGATGCTTCGCAGGGAGAATGCGAAAAAAGGCGGGCATATCCGTTTCGGTGTGCTCTGCGGAACAATCGTGATCATTCCGGCGGAAGCAAGGAAAGCATTGGAGCGGGAAGTTGCGGATTGCGGCAAAGTGACGTTCTCAAAAGTGGGAAATCTCGATGAGAGCGATTATCTGAAAGTGACAGCGGTGGGAGACGCCCATTTCCTGACCGGTGCGGTCACCAATATTTTTGCGCAGGGTGCCATGCAGGTGCTGATCGGAACGAAGTCCCTTCTCGGAGAGGGATGGGATTCGCCATGTATCAATTCGTTGATCCTTGCAAGCTTCGTCGGTTCGTTCATGCTCAGTAATCAGATGCGTGGCCGCGCGATCCGCGTGTGGCGTGACGAACCGGATAAGACAAGCAATATCTGGCATCTTGTCTGCTTAAAGCCATGGAACGAGGTGCAAAAGAATCCGGAGGACGGCATCAGCGAGGATTATACGCTTCTTGAGCGGCGCATGGAACATTTCCTTGGACTTCATTATACAGAGGATACGATCGAGAACGGTATGGATCGGTTGTCGATTGTTAAGCCGCCATTTAATAAAATGAAGGTTGATTCCATGAATAAAAAGATGCTTGCCATGTCCGGTCAGAGAGCGACATTAAAAGAACGGTGGGATCGTTCGCTTGCCGTCTACGATAAGATGGATGTTGTCGATGAGGATGAGGTTGCCGACAAGTTTGTGACTTCCGTGGTATTCTGGGATGCGATCCGGACGATGATCCTTGCCGGAATCGCGATGCTTATAGGTGTGATCCTTACAGCCGGCATTGCCAAAGCAACGAACGATCCGATGCTTTCGGGAGTCGGTTTTGTATTTATCGTGTGTGGAATCACAGCAGGAATGATACGTTTCCCGAAAGTGTTTATGCTTGGCAGTCCGCTTCGTCGCCTGAAAGCGTTCGGAAACGGAATCCGAAAGGCGTTGGAGCTTCAGAATCTTCTGGAGGAACCTCATTCTAAAGTTGTGACCGAGAATGCGGGACCGGATATTCATACGGTGTATCTGTCCGGCGGAAGCGGCAGGGATAAGGCACTTTTTGCCCAGTGTGTCAATGAATTTTTCGCTGCGATCGACAATCAGCGTTATCTGTTGGTGAAGGCGAAGGGACATCGCGGATTGGACGGATTCTATGCGGTGCCGGAATGCTTCGCCAAGCGCAAGGAAGATGCGCAGAATTTCGCACAGTGCATGAAGCCTTATATTGGGAATTACGAACTTGTGTATACGCGAAACGAGAGTGGCAGAGCACTTCTTCTGGAAGGAAGAGTGTGTGCGCTGGCGAATCGGGAGGAACGCTGCATCAGCCGCAAGAAAGTAAAGGGTGCGTTGGAATGAGAACTCCAACATGCAGAACAAGATCAAAGAAATGCAGGAAGATAAAGCCAGATAGTTTTGAGGACGTATCATCAGAAATGGTGGTACGTCTCCTCAAGTATCAATGGAGAAGAGCTCAACTATGCAACACGCAGGAGAAAGGAAATCCTTGCCCAGCTGCAGGAAAAGCAGAAAAAATTGATTGAGGGATTTGCCATGCCGAACACTCCTAAGACACCACAAGAGTATCATGCCTTCTATCGGAGCTTTGACCAGATGCCGTTTGCCTTTACGGATATCGAGATGATATTCAATGAGGACAGGCATGCAGTGGACTGGATATTCCGCTATGGTAACGAGAAGCTGGCAGAGGTGGAGCGAGTACCTCTAAGTGGACTCATCGGTAACAGCTTCGGCAGTATCTTCTCCAATATGGACGATAAATGGCTGTGTACTTACGAGCGGGCAACACTGTATGGGGAACGGCTTGAGATTATGGCTTACAGTCCGGAGATAGATACCGAACTTAAGATTATCTGTTTCCCGACATTTTCGGGACACTGCGGATGTATGTTATTCC
>CAKRKX010000155.1 GCA_934358675.1 uncultured Agathobacter sp.
TTCTCTGCAACTCTGCTTTCCTTGTGAGCTTTGCCAAACCTTTTAAATCTGACAATTCAATCTCAAAATTACCTCTTTGCTGTTCTGCCACTATATGACTTGCTTCTAATTATGGCGAATTCGCCATAATTAAAATTGGGATTGTGTATCTGTTCCCAAATACCCAAAAATTCCACTGTATTACGATTTCTTAACCAATCAGAAATAAAGAAATCCCCATCTTTGGCCTTTAACATATCTGTCAGGGAAATGAAATCTTTATCATCATGATTATTTCAAGAACTTTTGTTCGATTTTCTTTATCCGTAACGAATGGGGTCTATACATACATCAAAGCCACCCAAATAGGGGTGTACAGTGCATCAAAGAAACCCAAAATAAGAAAAGGCGGACAGAGACATACGTCAAAGTCCGTCTTTTTCATATATTTTTTGATTATCTTTCAATGACTAATATAAAACTAACTTCGTAAAAGCAAGCAAATCAGCCTTACTCATTCATCTTCGCAAGTTTCTTCGCCTGATCCGCCGCAATACATGCATCAATGATCTCCTGAATATCACCGTTTAAGATCTTATCGAGCTTATACAGCGTCAGGTTGATACGATGATCCGTCACACGTCCCTGCGGGAAGTTGTAGGTACGGATCTTCTCGGAACGATCTCCGGTTCCGATCTGACTGCGGCGCTCCGCAGACTCTGCATCCTGCTTTTTCTGTAACTCTAAGTCAAACAGCTTAGAACGCAGTAACGCGAAAGCCTTCTCTTTGTTCTGGATCTGTGACTTCTCTGTCTGGCTGTAGATCACAATTCCGGTCGGATAATGGGTCAGACGAACCGCAGAATCGGTCGTGTTGACACACTGTCCACCATTTCCGGAAGCTCTCATTACGTCGATTCGGATATCCTTCTCATCGATGTGTACGTCTACATCCTCTGCCTCCGGCATAACCGCTACCGTACAGGTTGAAGTCTGGATTCGTCCCTGTGACTCAGTCTCCGGCACACGCTGTACACGATGTACACCGGACTCATATTTCAGTACAGAGTATGCGCCCGCTCCGGTTACCATAAAGTCAACCGACTTCATTCCACCGATACCGGTCTCGTCCGCCTCAAGTGTCTCCACCTTCCAGCGACGGCTCTCTGCGTAATGCACATACATACGATAGATTTCCGCAGCAAAAAGCGCAGCTTCCTCTCCACCGGCACCTGCACGGATCTCCACGATAACGTTCTTGTCATCGTTCGGGTCCTTCGGCAGTAACAGGATCTTCAACTCCTGCTCAAGCTCTGCGAGACGATCCTTGGACTCATTCAACTCTTCCTTGGCAAGCTCGCGCATCTCTTCGTCATTCTCTTCCTCAAGCATCGCAAGGGAATCCTCAATATTCTGCTTGCACTGCTTGTACTCCTTGTACGCATCCACGATCGGCTGCAAGTCGCTCTGCTCCTTCATCAGCTTGCGGAAACGATTCGGGTCGTTCGCCACATCCGGCTCACTCAATGTATTCATAAGCTCCTCGTAATGGTGGAGCAAATCCTCTAATTTATCAAACATAATATATCCTCACTTTTCTATAGTCATTCTAATCCTCTCGATACAGTGACATATTCAGGATCTGTTTCCTGCACTTCATCACATCTCGGGTGATACAATATGGGCGATGCATCAAAGATGCACCGCAGACGCTAGAGGTGTCCCATAACCACACGATCGTTTCTTGCAAGATCCTTGATCACATGTACCTCTGAAAAGCCCGCAAGACGCATCATCGTCGATACCGAGTCACCCTGATCGTGTCCTATTTCCAAAAGCATATAGCCTTCCGGTTTCATATAGTTTTTGCACTGTTCGAGTATCTTGCTGTAAAAATACAGTCCGTCGGCTTTGCCGTCCAACGCCTCATGTGGCTCAAACTGCGCCACTTCCGGCATCAGTGTGGCGATCACATCCGTCGGGATATAAGGCGGATTCGAAACGATCACATCAAAATTCTTCTCCACAACCTCCTCAAACAGATCACTTCTCTCAAACACCGCAGGGACCTCATTCAATTTGGCATTTTCCTTTGCCACATTGATGGCCTGCTTGGAGATATCGTAACCGATTCCCTCGACATCATGCGCATTTTTCAGAATGCTGATCAGCACACAGCCGGACCCGGTACACATGTCCATCAGCTTCATTCCCGGGCGCACGACCTTAAGCGCCTCTTCCACCAATGTCTCCGTATCCTGCCTCGGAATCAGTACATTGGAATTGACATGAAACGTCAGACCCATAAACTCCTGCTCACCCGTAATATACTGAAGCGGAACCCGCTCCGCTCTCTTTCGGATCAGCACCTCGAACTCACGCACCTGTTCCTCGGTCATTTCCTCGTCGATATGCATATAATAATATGTGTGATCAATCTTACACGCCATCGCAAGAAGCAGCCATGAATCCGTCTTGGCATCCACGATTCTGGCCTTCTGTAAAATTGTCTCACCTAAAACAATCGCTTCACGATATGTCATACATTCTCTTCCTTCTGCCACTTTTTCCAGTCAAACACCGCTTCTACGGAAGCAATTCCTACCTCGATCATCTCATCGTCCGGCTCTCTTGTCGTCAGTCTCTGCATCCAGAGTCCCGGCTGAGATAACACGTTCACAAGCCAGTTGTCGTACCGTCCCGCCAGACGGATAAACTCATACGATACGCCTGCGATCACAGGAATCAAAAGCAAACGAAGTCCCAGCTGCAGGATTCTTGAATCCACACGAATAAACATAAAAAACACAATGGAGATCAGCATTACGATCAACAGAAAACTCGTTCCGCAACGCTTGTGAAGCTTCGAGCTTTTCCGCACATTCTCCACATTCAACTCCATTCCGTGCTCAATGCAATTGATGCATTTGTGCTCCGCACCGTGATACATAAAAACGCGTTTGATATCCGGTGTCAACGAAATGATTGCAATATATCCGACAAAGATTGCCAGTCGGATCACGCCCTCGATCAAAGCGATCAGCGTCTCCGACGCAATTACTTTATGAAAAAAGCCTGAAAGGAAATACGGCAGTGCAAAAAACAGCGCCATAGCAAAAACAATCGAAAACACAACGGTTCCGCCCATCAACGCCTTCTCCTGCTTCTTTTCCTTCGCTTCTAATTTCTTACGTTCTTCCTCTGAGAGATCCTTCTTCTTTGCATCCTCTTCCTCGTCCTCGAAAAACGAAGCGGAATACATCAGTGTGCTCATTCCCAGAATCAGTGATTCTATAAAATTTACCACACCGCGAACGATCGGCAGATGTCTTATTTTTTCATTTTTGATCGTGCTCTTGTAGTTTTCTACCTTGACATCGATCGTATGATCAGGCTTTCTTACCGCCACTGCGTAACGATCCTGATTTTTCATCATTACGCCTTCCATGACAGCCTGACCGCCAACTCCTGAATACTTCATATCTCATCCTCATAACAAATAAAGTATGCGCTTGCCGCACACTTTCGCGCGCAAGCGGTATGCTCAGCATAAACTTCATATCCACGAACTGCGCATCAC
>CAKRKX010000156.1 GCA_934358675.1 uncultured Agathobacter sp.
TGGAAAATGCACAGAATGCAACACAACAGGCAGTGTATACACCGATTGATATTCGTTTATAGTTGGTAAAGGAGAAATGACGTGCAGCGTTATTCTACAACTTTAGGTAGAATTTCACTGCGCGTGATTTGTTTTATGTCAATTTAAATATGTCTATCTGTATCGTTTAAATGTTTTGACTACACTGGGGTCTAGAAACGAGTATTTGGATGTTTAGGCCTCGCTTCTAAGCTTCACCGGGGCACAGAGGCGAATATTTGAATGTTCAGGCATCGCTTCTAACTTTCGCCGGGGTCAAGAGGCAAATATAAAAAGTAGAAGCCAATACACTATCGGCTTCCACCTTTACTACTGCGAAAATTTTTGGAGATTTGAATTTTATCAAAAACAGCTCCCCAAACCATAAATATATCTCAGGCAACAGGAGTTGGGATGATACACTTTTTTGAAATTATTTTATGCGACTGCTCCTGCGTTCCATTGTCTTGGATAATAGCGTTCATTCTAAATATGATGAAAACCTATCCAAAATCGTTGCAGGAGTTAACTCGCATAAAAAATTGAGAAAAAGTCGGTATCATTCCGAATCCGTCATGTTTATAATAATTAATGGTTTGGAGAGCGTCACTTTGTCATAAATTCAAATCAACAAACTTTAATTTGAGCACTTCTTGACGACGCGCTCATACATCACGAACATGAGAAGCAGCGCGGCAAACACATACACCGGTAGAAGTGCGATGCTGATATTGTTTGCGATAATTCCAAAAAGCGGAGGCATCAGGGTTGTTCCGACATATGCTGCTGCCATCTGCACACCGATGACGGCTTGTGACTTATCTGCACCGAAGTTGGCAGGTGTCGAGTGGATGATGCTTGGATAGATCGGGGCACATCCGAGACCGATTAAGATAAATCCGCCGAGTGAAACCACAGAGCCGAGTGGAAGTACTAGAGCGATACATCCGAGAAGAATGATCACCTCGCCGAGACGGATCATCTGGGTATCGTTCAATTTCATGGTAATGAATCCGCTTAATGCCCGTCCTATAGTGATACCTATGTAAAAAAGTCCGGCGAAAGTAGCGGCAGTCTCCTCTGACAGGCCTTTGTGCAGAACCAGATAGCTGCTTCCCCACTGACCGGTTGTCTGCTCGATGGCACTGTAGCAGAAAAAGGCGATCATGATCTCTTTGGCCCCGGAAAGGCGAATAATCTCGCGGAGTGTGAGAACATGGTTGTCAGAGGAAGCGGGTTCGGCATCGGTGGAGACCGCCGGATTATTTTTCTTCCAGAGAGGCAGACTGATAAAAAGAATCGAGGTCAGCACAATCTGAAGGATTGCGATATAACGGTAACCCATATTCCAGGTCTGTCCGTGTGAGAGCGCAAATCCCATGATGGACGGACCGAGTGATGCTCCGATTCCCCACATACAGTGAAGCCAGCTCATGTGACGGCTCTCGTAATGCAAAGCGACATAATTGTTGAGGGAAGCATCCACACTTCCGGCACCGAGTCCGTAAGGAATCGCCCAAAGACAGAGCATCCACATGGAACTGCTGATCGAGAAGCCGAATAAGGCAACCGCAGTAAGCAGAACGCTGATCGCAGTCACTTTGCCGGTTCCGAGTTTCTTCGTGAGACGGTCGCTCATCAGACTGGAGATGACAGTTCCGGAAGCAATGATCATAGAGATGATTCCCATATAAGAGACCGGAACGGAGAATTCCCGGTACATGATCGGCCAGGCGGAACCGAGTAAGGCATCCGGCAGTCCGAGGCTGATGAATGCAAGATAAATAATTGCAAGTAATAGTTGAAACATAGTTATAAACTCCTTATTATAGTAGGTGATTGCGTCTGTACGCAAAAACCGGATGATGCTGTTAATTAAGATAGCATTTTTGTGCGCCGGATGCAATTCACATTTTTTTGATGAAGTATGTTTATTTCATTTTAATATATTTTTGCGCAGATGTGTGTTTGTTTTGGAATACAATGAAAGTCATGTCGGATATCATGTTAAGATTTCCGATTCACAATCATCAGATTATGAACAGAAAAAAGGAGAGACTGGATAGATGAAGGATTATATTTTGGAGGTATGTGTGGACTCCGTTGAGTCTGCGATTGCGGCAAAAGCAGGCGGTGCGACACGGTTTGAATTGTGCTCGAATCTGGTGATCGGCGGAACAACGCCGGGATATGAGCTATTTGCGATGGTAAAGGAGGCGACCGGACTTCCCATACGCACATTGATCCGTCCGCGATTCGGTGATTTTCTGTACACGGATTATGAGTACGGGCAGATGGTGCGCGATATCCGGCATTTTGCGGCGGCAGGAGCGGATGGTGTCGTGATCGGAAGTCTGAATGCGGACGGAACGCTCAACGAGACGCAGATGCGCGGAATGATCGAGGAGGCAGGAGATTGCGGCATTACGCTTCACAGAGCGTTTGATGTGTGCGTGGATCCGATCGATACGATGAACAAAGCGCGAGTCCTTGGTGTGGATACGATTCTGACCTCCGGACAGGAAGCGGATTGTCTTTCCGGAAGTGACCTTTTGAGACAACTTGTGGAACTGTCAGCAGGGGAGGACGCTGCCGGATATGAGCGCGGCCACAATGCGGCGGACAAGGCGTTAAGTAAAGAAGGAATCAATCGAGCGGCTGGGATGACGATCCTTGCCGGAGCGGGTGTGAATTCGGGAAACATCCGGCAGATCGCCGAACTGACCGGAACGCATGCGTTTCATATGTCGGGAAAGAAAGTGTTGGAAAGTGGTATGCGCTACCGGAACGAGCGCGTGCACATGGGAATCGAGGGCATGAGCGAGTTTACGATCTATCGCACCGATGAGGAAGAAATTCGCCGTGCGGCACGCATTTTACAGCAAGTATGATAATGAAAAAAGCAAAAGTGTAATAAATTCGGAATTGGTGCACGATTTTCAGATTGCATGAAAATATTGCACTTTTTTCGAATTTTGGTAACTGTTTTTGCACAATTCACAATGCTAGAATACAAACATCAAATGAAACACACGTTGTTTGAAAATGAAATTGTGGAGGTATTAGCATGAAAAAGAAAATTGTATCGGTATTATTGACCGCAGCAATGGCAGCTACCATGTTCGCAGGATGTGGCAGCAACACAGACAGCAAGACGGATGGGGGATCACAGTCAGCTGACAGCAAGACAGACAGCGGATCCGACGGAGAGGAGATCACACTTAAGGTTTTCTCCAACCTGACAGACCGTAAGAACGGACAGGGACTTGTAGAGCAGACGATCATCGATGAGTATATGGAGGAGAATCCAAATATCAAGATCGAAGTTGAGTCTCTTGATGAGGAAGCTTACAAGACAAAGTTCAAGGCATATTCCATGGACGGACTTCCGGATGTGGTAAGTATCTGGGGCCAGCCGGCGTTCCTGGATGAGGTCCTTGAGGCGGGCGTGCTTGCCGAGTTAAACGAGGCGGATTACGCAGACTACGGATTTATTTCAG
>CAKRKX010000157.1 GCA_934358675.1 uncultured Agathobacter sp.
AATATATCTAAAATACATTTCTGTACTTTATTCAAAAAATATCATTTTAGGACTTGACTTTTAATAGTTAGTCTTTCAGAATACGCAGTATTATTTTCCATAAATGCGTCTTATATTAGCTTACCTTCGTTCCCTATAGATGTCAATATCGCTTTTCATTTCACTATCGTACGCCTTCATAGTGCGTCCACATTCTGATAATTTTTACAGTTCCTTCATATCGGATTCCGTTCAACTCCACAGATTCGTTGTACACCTGATAAACTAATCTATGCTGTATATTGATTCGCCTGGAGTAGACGCCCTGCAAATTTCCAACCAAAGCTTCATATGGCGGCGGATTTTGAAATGGATTTTCTTTGAGTAATTCCACTAATTTTTTTGCTTTTACATCGAGACGAACACTTTTTAAATTCTTAATGTCCTTCACCGCCTGTTTTTCATATACTATTCTGTACATAAAACTACCATTCTACATCATCTTCTGATATACAATCTTCTATAGGTGTATCCATGCCTCTCCTTATCGATTCAACCATTTCCGGAATCGAATTGAGATATACCGTTTCCTGAATCGCATTCCAGTCACTTTCTGAAACAAGAACCGCATTTCCTTTTTTACTCACGATCAAAGTCGGCTCACTATATAAATTGACATCTTCGACTAAATTGTAGAGTTCCTTTCTTGCATTTGTTATATTGATTGCTGACATAATAAATCTCCTTTTTTTAACATCTGATTTCGTGTCTCTAACTAGGACATTTTCGTTTGTAGTATCTTTTGTAAATAATTTCTTCTCGTACATTCTATTGTTATTTGGAATGACGAGATTTTTTATGTCATAAAAATTATAACGTACGTTTTTACGTACGTCAATGACTTTTAGCCCAAATTTTCAAAAAGCTCCGTCGACCACCAGATCAACGGAGCGTTTCTTTTATCCACATTATTCATTTTTCTTGCCAAGTGCTTCCACAATCTGCGGGAACTGCATAAAATGCGACGCTTTCACAAGGATCGTATCGCCCTCTTTGACGAAAGCCAACAGTTCCGGAAGAAGCTTCTCCACCGTCTCATAATAGTAGATCTGACAGTTCACATTGCCAGTGGCTGCCGCGCGTGCATATTCCGCTGCAAGTTTTCCCGCGCAGAAAAGCACGTCGATGCCGGACTGTCCGACTGCCTCGCCGACGCTGTAATGGAGTGCCACTTCGTTCTCACCGAGTTCGCCCATGTCACCGAGTACCGCGATCCTGCGTCCCGCCGTGTTGGCAAGCACCTCGATCGACGCTTTCATAGAAACCGGATTCGCGTTGTAACAGTCATCAATCACCGTCATTCCTGCGGTGTGGATCACATTCGTTCTGCCGGAGATTGTCTGCGCACTTGCGATGCCCTGCTGGATCTCCTGAATCGTCAATCCAAGCTGCAGGCCAACTGCTGTACCCGCCAGAGCGTTATACACATTATGCTCACCCGGAATCGGAATATGCGCCATAAAGTCACCCTCCGGCGTGTAAATGTGCGTCTGCATTCCGTCCAGTCCAAGATTCTTCACGTCAGTCGCGTAAATACTCTTCTCCGCCATCGGCTCTCTGTCTGCCGAAAGGAGCGGTTCCTTTCCCATGCCATAGAAGATTGCCGGCTTTCCATTGACCACTTTCTTTGTGCAAAGCTTGTCATCATCCCCGTTTAAGATCACGGTTCCATCCGGTTGCATATGCTCGAAGCACTCGGTCTTCGCCTTTAAGATACCGTCTCTTGTTCCGAGGTTCTCCAGATGACACAAACCGATATTCGTGATCACGCAGATATCCGGCTGCGCCATGGTTGACAGACGGTGCATCTCGCCGAAGTCCGAAATTCCCATCTCAAGTACCGCAACCTGATGCTTGGCACGGATATTAAAAATTGTCAGCGGCAATCCGATCTCATTGTTGAAATTGCCCGCCGTCTTCAGCACCGAATATTTCTGCGACAATACCGAAGCGATCATCTCCTTCGTGCTCGTCTTGCCGACGCTTCCCGTGATGCCGACCACTTTGATATCCAGCTGCCTGCGATAGAAAGCCGCAATCTTTTTCATTGCATCCGTTGTGGAATCCACAAGAATATACGGTCCTGCCGGGTGATCCAGTGCGACTTCCGAGAGTACGGCAAGTGCGCCTTTTTCAAACACGTCCGGGATAAAACAGTGACCGTCCACACGCTCTCCCTTGATCGGGATGAAGAGATAATCTTTTTCCACCTGTCGGCTGTCCGTCACCGCACCTGCGATCACTTTCTGCAGATCCGGCGCCTCGCCGACGTAAGTGCCATCGCATGCCTTGGCAATGTTTTCCAAAGTCATGTTCGGCATACCGTTTTCCAGTTCGTTCTTATAATAACATCCAAACATCATTAGCCCTCATATTTCTTCATAGAGATATCGATCAGCTTCTCACACAGTTCGTTAAAGTTTACGCCGACAACAGCAGCCTCCTGCGGAAGTAAGCTGGTCGGAGTCATGCCCGGCAATGTGTTTGCCTCAAGGCAGAACATGTTGCCATCCTTGTCGAGAAGGAAGTCGGAACGTGAGTAAGTATCAAGTCCGATCACCTTTGCAACCTCTTCTGCATAGTGGCGCATTTTGGTGGAAACCTCCTCCGGAAGTTCTGCCGGACAGGTCTCAACCGCGCTGCCTGCCTTATATTTGTTCTTATAATCATAGAATCCCTGAATCGGAGCGATCTCGATGACAGGGAGTGCCTTGCCTTCAATCACACCGACGGAGAACTCGCGTCCCTCAACGAACTCCTCGATGACAAGCTCATCTTCCCAACGGAACGCCTCATCAAGCGCAGCCTTAAATTCAGCCGCATCCCTTACGATCGTGACACCGATGCTCGATCCGCCGCAACATGGCTTTACCACACACGGAAGATGGAGATTTAACTTCGTCACATCGTCCTCACGCGTCTCTCTTGTCATGGCAATGCCCATCGGAGTCGGAATACCGGCTTCCACGAAAAGCTTCTTTGCCATGCCTTTGTTCATAGCGATCGCACTGCTTAAATAATCACTTCCGGTATATTTTACACCGAGCAGATCAAACGCAGCCTGCAGCTTACCGTTCTCTCCGTTTTCTCCGTGTAGCGCCATAAATACGATGTCTGCCATCTGGCACATACGGATCACATTCGGTCCGAAAAAGCATGGAGACTGATCCTTTCTTGACGCCTTGACAGCCGCAAGATCCGGCGCAACCTCCGGAATATCGGAAACCTTCACGCTGATTTCATCCGCGCGGTCAAAAATTCCGTCCAAATCCACTTCCTGCTCGCCATATCCCATAAACACATCAAGAAGAATCACTCTGTGTCCGTTCTCCTTTAATGCTGCTGCAACCATGCTTCCCGTCTTGAATGACACATCACGCTCCGTGC
>CAKRKX010000158.1 GCA_934358675.1 uncultured Agathobacter sp.
GTGCATAAGACGGATGGCGAGGTTATTGATCTGACGAACCCGTCCAACCTGCCGGATCCGTCGGAGATCGAATATATGGAGGAGCCGTATGTCTCTGCTGAGATTATGGTGACGAGCGAGTATGTCGGCGCGATCATGAAGCTTTGTCAGGAGCGACGAGGCATTTATCTCAGCATGGATTACATCGAGGCGACGCGTGCGGTCATCAAATATGACCTTCCGCTCAACGAGATCATCTACGATTTCTTTGATGCGCTTAAGTCACGCTCAAGAGGATATGCTTCGTTTGATTATGAGATGAAGGGCTACCAGCGTTCCGAGCTTGTGAAGCTGGATATCCTGATTAACCGTGAGATGGTCGATGCATTGTCCTTTATCGTGTTCAAGGAGAGTGCGTACGACCGAGGCCGCAGAATGTGTGAGCGTCTGAAAGAAGAAATCCCGAGACACTTATTCGAGATCCCGATTCAGGCGGCTGTGGGCGGTAAGATTATTGCAAGAGAGACCGTTAAGGCGATGCGCAAGGACGTGCTTGCCAAGTGTTACGGCGGTGATATCTCGCGTAAAAAGAAGCTTCTTGAGAAGCAGAAGGAAGGCAAAAAGCGTATGCGCCAGATCGGTACGGTAGAGGTGCCGCAGGAGGCGTTCATGAGTGTCTTAAAGCTGGATGAGGATTAAATGGACGAGAATAATTTGGAACTATACATTCACACGCCTTTTTGCGTGAAAAAATGTGCATACTGTGATTTTCTGTCGTTTCCGGCGGATACAAACACGCAGATTCAATATGTACATGCCCTGTTAAATGAGATCCGTTTTTACGGGGAGCGGATGGGAGGCTATCAGGTTCCTACAATTTATATCGGCGGAGGCACGCCGAGCTGGCTCGAACCCGAGCTTCTTATTGCAATCATGGATCAGGTGTACAACAGTTTTCATGTGCGGGAGGATGCGGAGGTCAGCATTGAGTGCAATCCGGGCACGGTGACCACTGCCAAGCTGGAAGCGTATCGGCGTGCGGGTATCAACCGTCTGTCGATTGGATTGCAGTCCGCAAATAATGAGGAACTGAAAGTGCTTGGTCGAATCCATACGTATGAACAATTTTTAAAGACGTATGAACTTGCACGCAACGCGGGATACAACAATATCAATATTGATCTGATGAGCGGGCTGCCGTGTCAGAGCGCGGAGTCGTTTGCCGATACACTTCAGAAGATCATACGCCTGAAGCCGGAGCATATTTCCTCATATTCACTGATCATTGAAAAAGGCACGCCTTTTTATGAAAAATACAAGTTTGACATGGTGCGCCAGGAAGCGGGCATGAAGACGGAGGAACTTCCAACGGAAGACGACACGTACAAGATGCTCAAACTGACGCAGAGGGTATTGGCGAAAGCGGGGTATGACCGGTACGAGATTTCCAATTATGCGAAGCCGGGATATGAGTGCCGGCACAATGTTGGTTATTGGACGCGGGAGAATTATCTGGGGCTGGGGCTTGGTGCCGCATCGCTTGTGGATAATGTGCGTTACAGTAATACGAGAGAGCTGCATGAGTATATCGAAATCTGTCACGATATTACGATTTTACCGCCGGAAGTGTTTGCACTGGAAGAGGGGATGGCAGCACCGGAGCGCAACTGGTTCGGAAGCAACCTTCATACAGAGGCGTCCGTTGTCAGCCGCAAGGGACAGATGGAAGAATTTATGTTTCTCGGACTGCGCATGACGGGAGGAATTTCTCGAAACGAGTTTGAATATAATTTCGGGATGCCGATCGAGGCAGCCTATGTGCAGGTGCTTCCTGAGTTACAGGCGCAGGGACTGATCGAGAAGCGGGAAGGCAGGATCTATCTGACGGACCGGGGAATGGATGTTGCCAACTACGTGATGGCACAGTTTTTATTATAGCTAACAGGGGAAAGACATGGTTAAAATTATTGCGGACAGCACTTGTGATTTGTCAAAAGAATTGATTGAAAAATACGATATTACGATTCTTCCGCTTCATATATTGTTGGGAGAACAGGAATACCGGGACGGTGTGGACATTACACCGGAAGAAATTTTTGCATGGTCGGATAAGAACAAGACGACACCGAAGACATCGGCCCCGTCTCTGGTAGAGGCAATGGAATGTTTGAAGCCATATGTGGATGAGGGACGGGAAGTAATCTGTTTTTCTATCTCTGGCAGTATGTCTACGTCCGGAAATGTGATGCGACTGGCTGCGGAGGATCTTGAGGCAGAAAAACTGGTTACTGTAATCGATTCTGCGAATCTGTCGACCGGAATTGGACATCTTGTTGTTGAGGCTGCAATTATGTCCGAGCAGGGAGATGATGCAGAAACGATTGCAAAGGAAATTGAAAAGTTGAAGCCACTGGTTCGTGCAAGTTTTGTTGTGGACACATTAACTTATCTATATAGAGGCGGAAGATGTAATGCGGTGGCCGCTTTGGTCGGAGGGGCGTTGAAACTGCATCCTAAGATTGTGGTGGAAAACGGTGCGATGGATGCCACGAAAAAGTATCGGGGCAGACTGGATCATGTGATTTTATCCTATACCAAAGACATGGAAGAGGGACTTAAGACCGCCAAGCGGGATCGTGTGTTTATCACGCACTCCGGATGTGACAGGGAGACTGTGGATAAGGTACGTGAGTATCTGGAGGGCCTGCAGCATTTTGATGAGGTTATTGAGACCCGTGCCGGCGGCGTGATATCCAGCCACTGTGGTCCGGGAACACTCGGGGTACTTTTTATCGCACAAAAGTAAAAATGCATTGACATGATACCTTCAAATCATTATGATAAAAGAGAATAGGGAATGAAGTTCTCCCTTGGGTAACCTAAACTGCTTGGTAAGCTGATGACTTCTACGATTATGATTGATCGCAGAATCATCAGCTTTTTTGATGCCTTTCTGCGAGTTGTATAGTTTTTCACAGAGAAGGAGGAAGAAAACATGCTAACATCATTATCACTCATTTTCCTAGTTGGATTGGCGATGGGCGCAATCTGCCAGAAGTTAAAACTTCCAAGGATTATCGGAATGCTCGTCACGGGAATTGTTCTGGGTCCATATGTACTGGACTGGCTCGATCCGTCCATTCTGTCGATTTCGGCGGATCTAAGAAAGATGGCACTGATCATCATTCTGCTGAAAGCGGGATTGTCCCTGGACTTGCAGGATTTAAAGAAAGCCGGTCGCTCAGCGGTACTGTTATCATTTGTTCCGGCATCGTGCGAATTATTGGGCTATGTGCTTTTGGCACCGGTGATCCTGGGGATTACACGTATTGAGGCGGCTGTCATGGGAGCGGTGCTGGCTGCTGTATCACCGGCGGTCGTTGTGCCGCGTATGGTCAGCCTGATGGAGAAAAAATACGGCACGGACAAAGCGATACCGC
>CAKRKX010000159.1 GCA_934358675.1 uncultured Agathobacter sp.
GCACGAACACCATCGATATTACAATTGGTACCAATGATATAGGGTTACAGGCGAATTTTATCCGGGACAGCTATACGGTAAATCTTGTCGGTGATATCAACGCCTACTACTTAAAGGAAAGCAGTGACGCAGAGGCTGAGCCGGAGAAAGTGTACATCACAGACGGCAAGACGATCAAAGGCGATACCGTAATCCATGTTGAGCCGAAGAAGGGCTATGTGGCAGCAGAGGACGCTTTCATCACGATCAACGGCGAAGCGACCGAAGAGAAGAGTGCATATAGCTTTGCTCTGACCCAAAATACAACGATCGGATTGAATACCGTAAGAGAAAATTATGTTGTGACAGCCGGTGCGCAAAGCAGCACAGAAGGTGTAGCCGGAGGCCGCGTTGTTATTACGACAGACGATATTGAGACGGCAAGCGGCGGGCAGGTAGCCGGCGGCAGCAAGGTGGTATTTAAAGCCGTTGCGGATCGTGGCTATGTATTTGACCACTGGATCATCGGTGGCGCGACAGGCAGCCAGACCGATGTATATACGGTTGATGAGATCGGAGAGGCTGTCGATGTGACGGCAGTCTTCCGCGAAAATATCATGCATAAGGTAACCGGAAGTGTTCTTCCGGAAAACCGTGGAAAACTTGTCTACACACTGTATGATATCTATGGCAATGTCATCGAGGAGAATAAGGATTACACTTCACAGATCGACATGTATCAGGGTGAATCCATTGAATTTACCGCAGTTGTTAACGGCGGAAGCATGGTAGAGCAGTGGATCTTCACAGAAAACGGTAAAGAAAGCCGATATGTTTCTTCGGCAAAGAAATATCCTGGCGGAAGAATCACCATGAACGAATCGGATATCGAGATCCAGGCAGTTCTGGTATCCAGTACGTCCTATGAGATGTATTTCAATGCGGCGGCTTCCGATGATGAGACAGTTGGAGGCAGTGTTTCTGCCACAGCGGACGGCGTAGAAGCTACGACCGGAAACATGGTAGCCGGTGGAGCGGATGTTGTATTCACGGCAGTCCCGGATGAGGGCATGATGGTTGACCATTGGACCGTGACAGAGGGCGACGCAGCGACAGAGCCAACTCCGGAGAATACGGTTACCGTAACAAACAACGAGGGAACGACGCTTGTTGATCCGGTATATAAGATCGAAGGCTACAAAGGCAAACAGACGATCCGTGTATACTTTACTACAATTGAGACAGGAACGCTTTCCGTAAGCGGAGAGCATGCAGCAGCTTCCATTAATTATGTGACACCGATCAAAGCGGAGGATGCAACAAAACCGGAAGGTACATTTGCAACCGTAAGACAGGGCGCAACTGTAAAACTGACACTCACTCCGATGGATGGTTATGTGACAACATTGGATGATGTGAAGACACAGTTTGCAGGAATGGCTGCATCCACCGATGTTACCTACGACGAGACAGCAGGAAGCTACACCGTTGTATTAAAGAATGTTTATGTATCCGAGAATATGGCAATCGACACAGATACGTTTGTGGATGCTCTGTGGACAATATCTGCGGATGGTAAGAGCCATACCATCGTTGATCTTACATCAAGCAAGGCAACCGAGAATGTTCCGGACGGCAAGGTAAGAAACAATGCGGCTGTTACATTCCGACTTGTTCCGGCAAGCGGATATCAGCTCGATGAGGACGCATTGACTGCATGGGCAAATGAAAACGGATTGACGGTAACATTGAATGAGGATAAATCCGTGACCGTAACGGTAACTGCCATCCGGGCGGATATTACTTCTCCGGAAACACTCTTTACGAAGGTTGTGATACCGGGCGGCGGTGGAAGCTCCGGTGGTGGCGGTTTCATTCCGGCTCCGGCTCCGACACCGGACGATGATCAGAAAGAGGATGATGACAAGAAGACCGATGAGGAGAAACCGGATGACAACACGCAGGAGGATAATTCCGTTTCCGTAACGGTAAAACCTGTTGAGTCAGACGAGGAGGGAACTCTTGAAGTCAAGCTGACTAAGAAGAAACAGAATGCAATTGTTAAGAAAGCAGTCAAAGAGAATGCGAAGGAAGTTGTAATTGCAACCGGTGCGCTCAGTGAGGAGCAGAAGGATACTACGGAAACCGTAAAGGTTACCGTTCGTACCGATCTTGTGACAACGTTGCAGGATGCGGACATGGCACTGACGATCGATACGCCAAACGGTAAGATCCAGCTTGATGCGGATGCGCTGCAGGCAGTATCGGAACAGCTTGACGGACAGAGTCAGATTTCTTTCCGTGTCAAGAAAGAAGCAACCAGCGATTACAGCAAGATCGTCGGAAGCAAGGCATACGTGATGTCGGTGGACCTGTACGCAGGAAAAGATAAGATCGCAACTTTCGGTGACGGAACAATCATGATGAAGCTTGCAATCCCGAAGTCTCTTGAAAAGAGTAAGATAGAGGCAATCTATATCGCAGAGGATGGTACGATCCAGAGATTTAGAAACGGCACGATCGTAACCGAGAAGACGACGGACAAGGACGGAAAGGTAACCGAGACCAAGTATTACTGCTTCGAGACGAATCACTTCTCTGTTTATGCACTTGCAAAGAGAACGACCGTAAATGCATATGCAAAGCAGCTGAAAGCGATCAACGCATTGAAGAAGACAGGTGTGAAGCTGACAGCAGAGATGGTTTCCGCTACGGAAACGACAGAGGCAAACGTGCAGCTTACATGGCAGAAGACAAAAGCAAATGAAGTCGATGCTTATCAGGTATATCGTGCAACTTCCAAGAAGGGCAGATATACAAGAATCTGCACGACAGAGGATGCTTCTGCCTTGACCTATGCGGACAGTACCGTAACATTTGCAACAGGAACCACTTACTATTATAAGGTTCGAGGCGTCAAGAAGATTGGCGGTAAAAGATACTATACCAAGTGGTCAAATATCGTGGCAGGAAAGTAAGCGCAAGAGGCGGTGCCTCATTTATGGCAGCACAGGCGAAGAGACCTTCGGCAGAAGGTCTCCTTTGCGCACTTAGGATTTGCGGTAAAAAGAAAGCGTTTCCCTAGCTTAAAAGCCGTAGACATTAAGTGATAAACATGATATGTTTATGGAGAAGAGAGACATATAATCTTCTCCATATTTTTTTGGAGGAAATTATATGGGGAAAATAAATATGCAGGATTTCGCAAGATTCCAATGATTAAGAAAGTGCATAGAGAAAATCCAGAGCAGCTTGATCAGAATGCCACTGTGCCCACAGCTAGGTAGCCCAGATAATAAAAATAGTTTCGCAAACGCCTAATAACAGCATCAGTAAAAGGAGGAATCG
>CAKRKX010000160.1 GCA_934358675.1 uncultured Agathobacter sp.
GAGAACGTAGAGAAGACCACTGAGCTGGTTAAGGCTGCTCACAGCAAGGGACTTTCCATCGAGGCAGAAGTTGGTTCTATCGGTGGTGAGGAAGACGGCGTTATCGGTATGGGCGAGTGCGCTGATCCTGACGAGTGCAAGACAATCGCTGATCTTGGCGTTGATATGCTTGCTGCCGGAATCGGTAATATCCATGGAAAATATCCTGCAAACTGGCAGGGACTCAGCTTCGAGACTCTCGATGCAATCCAGGCTAAGACAGGTGAGATGCCATTAGTTCTTCACGGTGGTACAGGTATCCCTGCTGATATGATCAAGAAGGCAATCTCTCTTGGCGTATCTAAGATCAACGTTAACACAGAGTGCCAGTTATCATTTGCAGATGCTACACGTAAATACATCGAGGCTGGTAAGGACTTAGAGGGCAAGGGATTTGATCCTCGTAAGTTACTTGCTCCTGGTGCAGAAGCAATCAAGGCTACTGTTAAGGAGAAGATGGAGCTGTTCGGTTCTGTTGGAAAAGCTGAATAATTGATATCTACAAAGGGAAGCACCGGTGTGTGCTTCCCTTTTTGTGCAAATAAGGACGTAAAACAGGGTTTTGCACCGGGATTATGCAAATTTAATAAAAAATATTTCAAAATGCAACAAAAAACGACAGATTAGATAAAACGAATCAAAATTAAAAAAAACGGTTGCAATTTGGTTTGGAAAGAGTTATCTTAGTTTCAGAAATCATATGAGACATGAACGAGGGCGTTCCAACTAAGCTTGGAATGCCCTTTTTTAATAAAAAGATACAGGCTCATATGGAAAAATAAGATAACAATCAAGGGGATTTGGTTGTGGAAAGAAAGGATGTCGGGAAAATGAGTGAATATTATAACGTCGCAGACATTTTCGGAGAAAACGTATTTAACGATGCAGTGATGCAGGAACGTCTTCCTAAGAAAGTGTACAAGAAACTCCATGAAGTAATGGAGGAGGGCAAGGAATTAGACCTTGAGACCGCAGATGTCGTTGCACATGAGATGAAAGAATGGGCGATCGAGAAAGGGGCAACACATTATACTCACTGGTTCCAGCCACTGACAGGTGTTACGGCAGAGAAGCATGATTCCTTTATCACAGCTCCGATGCCAAACGGCAAAGTGCTGATGAGCTTCTCAGGTAAGGAATTGATCAAAGGTGAGCCGGACGCTTCTTCCTTCCCATCCGGAGGACTTCGAGCTACATTCGAGGCAAGAGGTTATACAGCTTGGGATTGTACATCACCGGCGTTCGTTCGTCAGGATGCAGCAGGTGCAACACTTTGCATTCCTACCGCTTTCTGTTCTTATACAGGTGAGGCGCTGGATCAGAAGACACCGCTTCTTCGTTCCATGGAAGCTGTCAACGAGCAGGCACTTCGACTTTTGAAATTATTTGGAAATACAACATCCAAGAAGGTAACACCTTCCGTAGGACCGGAGCAGGAATACTTCATCGTAGACCGCGAGAAGTACTTACAGCGTAAGGATCTCATCTTTACCGGACGTACACTTTTCGGAGCAATGCCTCCGAAGGGACAGGAGATGGATGACCATTACTTCGGAGCCATCCGCGAGAGAATCGCAGCTTACATGAAGGATGTCAACAAGGAACTCTGGAAACTCGGTGTATCTGCCAAGACACAGCATAACGAAGTTGCTCCTGCACAGCACGAGCTGGCTCCGATCTATGCAGAGTGTAACGTAGCTGTTGACCACAACCAGCTCATCATGGAGACATTAAAGAAGGTTGCCGGACGTCACGGATTACAGTGCTTACTTCATGAGAAGCCATTCGCAGGTGTGAACGGATCCGGTAAGCATGATAACTGGTCTATCACAACGGATGATGGAATCAACTTACTTGAGCCTGGCAAGACACCACACGAGAACGTACAGTTCTTACTGGTACTTACCTGTATCTTAAAGGCTGTTGATAATCATGCAGCACTTCTTCGCGCCGCCGCAGCCGATGTAGGAAACGATCACAGATTAGGAGCCAACGAGGCACCACCTGCAATCCTTTCCGTATACTTGGGAGACCAGCTCGGCGATGTATTGAACCAGTTGATCTCAACCGGAACCGCTACCCACAGCTTAAAGGGTGGAAAGCTTGAGACCGGTGTTAAGACCATTCCTGATTTCATGAAGGATGCAACGGATCGTAACCGTACATCACCGTTCGCATTCACAGGAAATAAATTTGAGTTCCGTATGGTTGGTTCACAGGATTCTGTGGCACAGGCCAACATCGTACTGAACACCATCGTTGCTGAGGCTTTTTCCGAGGCGTGCGATGTACTCGAGAAGGCAGATGATTTCGAACTTGCCGTACATGATCTCATCAAGAAGTATGCTGTTGAGCATCAGAGAATCGTCTTCAACGGAAACGGATATTCCGATGAGTGGGTTGAGGAGGCTGCAAAGCGTGGACTTCCAAATATCAAGTCCATGGTTGACGCAATCCCGGCTTATATCGCTCCGGAATCTGTTGCAGCATTTGAGAAGTTTGGCGTATTTACAAAGCCTGAGCTTGAGTCCCGTGTGGAGATCGAGTACGAGACATATGCTAAGACTATTAACATTGAAGCAAAGGCAATGATCGATATCGCAGGAAAGCAGATTATTCCTTCCGTTATCAAATATACAACCGAGCTTGGAACATCTCTCGGAGCAGTTAAGGGAGCATGTCCGGATGCAGATGTCAGCGTTCAGACAGAACTTCTGACAGAGACTTCCGCATTTCTTTCCGAGACAAAGGTTGCTCTCTCTAAGTTACAGGATGTAACCGAGCAGGGTGGCAATATGGAGGAAGGCGCAGAGCAGGCTGCTTTCTACAGAGATGAAGTTAAGGCAGCAATGGATGCACTCCGTGCACCGGTTGACAAGCTTGAGATGATTGTTGACAAAGACTTATGGCCAATGCCATCATATGGTGATCTGATCTTCGAAGTTTAATCAATCGAATCAGACAGATTATTTAAATTAAAAAGACACTTTTTTCGAACCACGAAGCTGTGGGATAAGGGAAAAGTGTCTTTATTTTATATAAACTAAGGAGGTAACGTTATGGAACAACAAGTTATGGATTTTATTAATGAAAACATATTCGGAATATGGTTTCTGATCGGAGCTGCACTGGTATTCTGGATGCAGGCCGGATTTGCAATGGTAGAGACAGGTTTTACGAGAGCGAAGAATGCAGGTAACATCATTATGAAGAACCTGATGG
>CAKRKX010000161.1 GCA_934358675.1 uncultured Agathobacter sp.
GGATGTATGTTATTCCCGTTGGATGAGATACACTGTGCACAAAAACAAGATGAGCTGTCACAGATATGGAAGAATTACCTGTTAAAGCAGGAATAAATGTTGTGACGAACTGCATAAGGAGACTTCAAAATGTCATTTCATCACAAATAAGCGGTGAAATGGCATTATTTTTAGGAAAAATATGCTGCGTGAAGTAAAGGCTGTTAAGAAAGTGACTGCACAGGAATCTTTTAATGAGCAGATAGAAAAATTGTTGCAGACAAATAAAAAGGTACAGTAGGTGTGAGAAAGGCAAGATGACAATATCTTAAGAAATGCTGAAAAGTCATGGTTTTTTGAACAGTTCACAAAATCTTCATAAAATAATTAGCACTCGTCTCTTGACAGTGCTAATAAATGGTGCTATAACATAGTCAAGAACAAAGGAAGGGAATGAAAAGAGAACAGGAAATAGAGTTCTTAAGTGTTCCTAAACCTCCCAGTTCCAAGGAAACAAGGTAAAACAAGCATGAGGCATTCACAAGAATGTGGATGCGTAAAAGAAAAGGAGAGATGACTTATGTTGATGCCTAGTATTTTTGGAGAGAATTTGTTTGATGACTTTTTTGGTGATTTCCCATTCTACGATGACCGCGATATGCAGAACGTCGAGAAGAAATTATATGGTAAACATGCCGGACGTGTCATGAAGACCGATATCAAGGAAATGGATAACGGATACGAGTTAGAGATTGATCTGCCCGGATTTAGCAAGGATGAGGTCAAGGCTTCTCTGGAGAATGGTTATCTGACCATCAGTGCCGAGAAGGGACTCGACAAGGAGGAGAAGGAGAAAGAGACCGGACACTACATCCGCAAGGAGCGTTATGCCGGTGCCTGCTCAAGAAGCTTCTATGTTGGCGACAGCGTAAAACAGGAGGATATCAAAGGCGAATTTAAGCATGGTATCTTAAAGATGTTTGTTCCGAAGAAGGAAGCAAAACCGGCAGTTGAAGAAAATAAATATATTGCCATCGAATAATTAAGATGACGGATTACAGAAAAGAGGCGTATGAAGATGGCAGACAAGAATCCCAAACATCCATTAAAGAAGAAACAGGCGAAAGCCAAGGATAAAAAGAAGCACGTTTACGAATAAGTAAGTGGTGAGTGATAAGAACCCGGTTGGTTCTCTTATGAGAACCGGCCGGGTTCTTTTTTTGATTTTTTTTAAGAACATCTCCCCATTGTCCGCTAAAGATGGTAAAATAGAGTCCGTATGAAAAATGAGAAAAAAAGACGTTAAGGAGTGGTTGTGTGAAGTATTTAAGACAATTATTGATTATTCTGATTTTTTCGTTTGCGGGAGAAGCGCTGCATTATCTGGTTCCGATTCAGATACCGGCAAGTATTTACGGACTGGTTCTTCTTTTTATCGGATTGATGACGGGGCTGATTCAGCTTTCGCAGGTGCAGGAAACCGCAAAATTCTTGATTGAGATCATGCCGATGATGTTCATTCCGGCAGGAGTGGGACTTTTGGAGAGCTGGGGTGTGTTAAAGCCGATCCTTGTTCCGGTTATCTTAATCCTTGTCGTATCGACGGTTCTTGTTATGGGTGTATCGGGACTTGTGACGCAGGGGGTTATGCATATTGGAAAGTCGCACGGAAAGAGGGAAAAGTAATGAATGAATTTTTACAGGACTCCGTTTTCTTCGGAGTATTTATCAGTATTGTAACCTATGAGATTGGAGCTTTGATCAAACGAAAATGGAATGTGGCGATATTTAATCCACTTTTAATTTCAATTGCACTTATTATTGTTTTCATGATTTTATTTGATGTGGATTATGACACATACGAGTTTGGTGCCCAGTATCTGTCGTATTTTCTGACACCGGCAACGGTAGCGCTCGCGGTGCCTCTCTATGAGCAGATTGAGCCGCTAAAACATAACTGGAAGGCCATCATTGCGGGCATCCTCTCCGGAGCATTGACTTCTGCATTGTGTGTGTTGATCCTGTCTGTGATCATGGGACTTGATCATAAGCAGTATGTCACGCTGCTTCCGAAGTCCATTACCACAGCCATCGGCATGGGACTGTCGGAGGAACTCGGAGGAATCGTGACGATCACGGTTGCGGTCATTGTCGTGACCGGTGTGATCGGCAATATGTTTGCGGAACAGATCTGTAAGATTTTCCATATCGTGGATCCTGTGGCAAAAGGCATCGCAATCGGCTCGTCCTCCCATGCGATGGGAACGTCCAAGGCGATGGAGATGGGAGAGATCGAAGGTGCGATGAGCAGCCTTTCGATTGCGGTATCGGGACTTCTTACGGTTGTGGTTTCGATTATATTTGCGCAGATCTATTAAACAGGAAGAGTGCAGGTGAGAGTAAAGAAGGAAGAAGGTTGTATGTCGTTACAGTTTGTATTGGGAAGTTCGGGTAGTGGTAAAACAGAATACATTTATCGGCAGATCGTGGAGCAGGCGGGGGAACATCCGAAGCAGAATTTCCTTGTTATCGTGCCGGAGCAGTTTACGATGCAGACGCAGCAGAAGCTTGTGGAACTTGCACCGAACCATGCGATCATGAACATTGATGTGCTCAGTTTCAAGAGACTGGCGTACCGTGTGTTTGATGAGATGGGACGAAACGATATCCGGGTGCTTGAGGAGACTGGAAAGAATCTGGTTCTCCGCAAGCTGGCGCGAAAGGAAGAGGAACATCTTACCGTACTTCGTCCGAATATGAACCGTATGGGTTATATCGGAGAGGTAAAGTCGTTGATTTCGGAGCTGGTGCAGTACAATGTATCGCCGGATCGACTGGAGGAAGTGACACGAAGAGACGATCTATCGCCGGTACTTCGCGCAAAGCTCGGTGATATTGTGACAATGTACCGGGCTTTTGCTGATTTCATGGAAGGCAGTTACATTACGGCGGAAGAAATCTTAAACGTGCTGTCGGATATGGCAAAAAATTCCGCGATACTTCGGGACAGTGTGCTCGTGTTTGATGAGTTTACCGGTTTTACGCCGATCCAGAATGACCTTATGCGGCAGCTTCTGCAGGTGGCGGAGCGGGTGATCGTGACATTGACGATGGATGCGAGGGAAGATTTCTATCTGTGCAGAGGCGAGGAAGAATTGTTTTATCTCTCGAAGAAAACGATCCAGACGCTGATGCAGATGGCACAGCATCTTCATGTGGATGTGCTCGAACCGGTTGTGATGGAAGACAGTGCGGGCAAGCGCTTTGCCCAAGCGCAGGAT
>CAKRKX010000162.1 GCA_934358675.1 uncultured Agathobacter sp.
AGTATACCCTAACTCTCATTAGTTGTCAACAACTTTATTAAGACTTTTTTACTAGCACATTTTCTTTACTTATGGTATAATTCTAGTTATGTAGCAGAGCGCTGCATTCCATACGAACTGTTGGAGGGTTAAGAATGCACAATAATGAATCATCAGAAAACTATTTAGAGACAATTCTTGTATTAAGTAAAAGACTTCCGGTCGTAAGATCCGTTGATATTGCCAATGAACTCGGTTTCAAGAAATCCAGTGTCAGCATCGCCATGAAGAATCTTCGTGAGAAGAACCAGATTACGGTGACGGACGCCGGTTTCATCTATCTGACCGATGCCGGTCGCGAGATTGCGGAAATGATCTACGAACGCCACGAACTTCTTACAGAATGTCTGACCAAACTCGGTGTCGATCCTGAAGTTGCCGCAGAGGATGCCTGCCGTATCGAGCACGTCATCAGCGCTGAGAGCTTTGCAGCGATCAAGACACATGTTGCGGACATTTTAAATTTGAACGCATAATTACATAACCGGTCATAAACGCAATGAAGCGGGTGAATTACTCACCCGCTTGTTTTTTGTCCACAAAATCATTATAGAACACATGCTTCTCGCACGGTCTGCCGTAATAATATCCCTGAATGCAGTCGGCCGACAAACGCTCAATCTCCGCAAGTTCTTCGCTCGTCTCGACACCCTCCACACAAACCTTGAGATCCACACTGTGGATCAGCTGGATCACCTGATCCATCAACTGATGCTCATAATCATTATTGAGCGCTTTCACGGTAAAGCCGCGATCCAGTTTGATAATATTCGGCATCATGTCGCCGATCGAATGAAGATTGGAATACCCTGTTCCGAAATCATCGATTGCGATCATAACGCCCCGTTCCTTGAGCTGCTGCCACACTTTGTGCACCGCCGGGGAATTCTCCACATATCCGCTCTCCGTCAGCTCGATGATCAGACTGTCCGGACTCAGCTGATACTGTTTGAGTCCCTCCATAACATCCTTCAGGAAATTGCTTTTCAAAATCTGTATATAGGACAGATTGACGCTGATCTTAAAATCCGGTCTGACTTTCTGACATCTCGCGCACATCTCAAGTGCCCGGTACAGTACCCATCTTCCCACCGGAATGATCAGACCACTCTCCTCCAGGATCGGAATAAATTCGATCGGTGAGATGCCCTCTCCCTCCGAAGTCCAGAATCGAAGCAGACTTTCCGCTGCAAACAGATTCATCCCGCCTCTTGTAATGATCGGCTGAAAATACACATCAAAACCTTCGAAGTCACTCGATACCGCTTTCCGGAGTTCCACCAGAATCTTTCTCTTGCGAAGGAAGCGCTCATAATCTTCTGCCTGAA
This sequence comes from uncultured Agathobacter sp., assembly GCA_934358675.1. Classification (GTDB taxonomy): domain Bacteria; phylum Bacillota; class Clostridia; order Lachnospirales; family Lachnospiraceae; genus Roseburia. Next base: position 1,368 of record CAKRKX010000162.1, read on the forward strand.
AATAATAGACCTGATTCCTGCCTTTCGCTTTCGCCTCGCTGAGCGCAAACTGCGTATATTTCAAAAGTTCATTGTAATCAACCTGTGCCAGCGCCTCCCCGCCGATATAGCCGGCAGAGATTGTAAAAAATGTGCGATAATTCTCTCTGCGGATCATCTGATCCACACGGCTTCGAATCGCGCGATACAGCCTCTTGGCATCCTGCTGTGTTCCGCTCTCCGTCTCAAGTATCAAGAACTCGTCTGACACGATACGGAATACCTTTTGATGTTCATTCATACACTCCACAATGCAGCTTGCCACTTCGTGCAGAATGAAGTCTCCGTATTCCACGCCCATCTTCTCGTTGATCTTTTTAAACCCGTCAATACCGATGCGAAGCGCAAATCCATCGCTCAGAGCATTATGCTTTTCATTCCATGCATCCTTGATCGCAACACTCTCCAGAAGTCCGCTGACATTGTCCGCGATCGGTTTGTTTCCTGCCTCGTTGATACAGCCCACTAAATACTCCGGCTGTCCATTCGCACCAAGGATAACGCGCCCCCTGCAGTTGATCCAGATCGGCTCCCTGTCAACACCGAGCCATCGGTAGGTAAGGTCGTGCTCTAATTTTTTGCCCTCCAACAGCAGACGTAAATCTGCCGCAAGCATCTCGCAGTCATCCGGATACACAAACGTTCCGTGAGTCTCGATCACGTTCGTAAATTGAAATGAAGGAATTGCAAACCGATTCATCGCTTTCTTGGAAATATAATACAGATCATTCTGCACGTCAAAAACGTACAGATAATCGTCCATGCACGCATCGAATGCTTCGATCATTCCGCAAAAAAGTTCAAATAGATTTCCCCCACTGTTTTCTTCCATATTGTCTTCCTCTTAAGTCTTCCGTTATACGCTGTTATGACAAATACCTACAAATAGTATAGGAAATTATAGTCTGATTTTCAATTGTGATTTTATACAATTTTTATAGTGAATCATAATTATCTAAAAAATTGTGGCGAACACCGTCTTTTTTATATCCAATTACGGTATTCAGATTTACATTCTCCACGCTTCGGAAAATATTCTTGGCAACATACGGATTCTGCTTTTCGAGAGAGTGAATCAGTTCCTTGATCTCTGCTCTCTTCGATCCCTTCTCCGTTCCGCCGCAGGATGCACAGTTCTCCGTAAAACGGCACGCACACTGGATAAAATGCAGATCATTGTATCTTGCCCAGTGAATGATGTCATCCTCACGCACGAGATACAGCGGACGGATCAGTTCCATTCCCGGAAAATTCGTGCTGTGCAGCTTCGGCATCATGGTCTGGATCTGTGCGCCGTAGAGCATTCCCATCACGATTGTCTCGATCACATCATCAAAATGGTGTCCGAGCGCGATCTTGTTGCAGCCCAGCTCTTTCGCCTTGCTGTACAGATAACCTCTTCGCATACGCGCACACAGATAACAAGGTGAATCCGTAATGTCCGCAACCGTATCAAAGATTTCCGTTCGGAATACGGTAATCGGCACATTTAAGATCTTGGCATTATTTAAGATTGTCTCATAATTGACCTCATTGTACCCCGGATTCATCACAAGAAAGACAACCTCGAAATTCTTCTTTCCGTGCCGCTCCAGCTCCTGAAAAAGCTTTGCCATCAACATGGAATCCTTACCGCCGGAAATACAGACTGCGATCTTGTCTCCATCTTTGATCATCTCGTACTCGTTGATCGCC
>CAKRKX010000163.1 GCA_934358675.1 uncultured Agathobacter sp.
TCACGTGCGTTGGCGGAAAAGTATGGATTTGAACTATTTGATGTTGATGAGAGATTCGACGAGCACAAAAAAATGTCAGATCCATTATTTCAGCCTGCTATGAATACTTATTTTAAAAGTGCAGATGAATTTTTTGGAAGAACAGTTGAAGAATATAAGAATTGGTTGTTGAATAATACTCGTGAACAGTTAGAGTTTGTCCTTCTTGATTTGATTCGATTATCAGAAAATAAGAAAGTTTTGTGCGATTGTCATCTTACAGTTGCTCAGGCATTAGCTTTTTCTGAACCAGCGAGAGTTGTTTTCCTTATAAAGGATCCGGCTAATCTTGTTGATGAATATGGTAATAGACCAGATCATCAGGGATTTCTTCAGTACCTAAATTCGGTTACTGATATAGAAAAGGCGAAACAAACTGTGAATACTACCTTATATGAACTTAATGTAAATCGGATAGAGGAGATTAAGAGCAGTTCTTTCTTTTGGATAGAGAGAACTGTGGATAGTACAGTTGAGGGCACATTAACTTCCGTCGAAAAACATTTATCTTTATTTACGTAAAGCAAAGGGGTAATCAATTTCTATGAACAACGCATTGGAGGTTGAAAAATTATATATAAGAAGAGGCAACTTCTGGCTGAAGGACGTGAATCTGCAGCTTGGTGAGGAGAAAATTCATGCGATCGCCGGCAAAAGCGGTTCGGGCAAGTCGACGCTGATCAGGGCAATCGGCGGTGCTGTGCGGCCGGATGCGGGCTGTATCCGTTACTTTGGAAGCGAGATGTATGAGGCAGAGAAGGAGATCCGGCGGAAGATGTCGGTTGTGTACGATTCGCCGAATTTCAATGTGGAGTTGAAACCGGACCGGCTCGTGAAGGAACTGAAGAAGTTTGAGCCGTGGCTGGATCTGCAGAGGTACGAGCAGCTGATGCAGGAGATGGAACTGAACCGGCAGAGTAAAGTGAAGCTTTATTCGGTAGGGCAGCAGAGAAAGCTGATGCTGATCGTTGCGCTGTGCAGAAATCCTGAATTACTTGTGATGGATGAGGCAACGAGCGGTATGGATCGTGCGTCCCGTGCGGCGATGTGGAAGCTGATTGCGGATTACAGGGAGAAGAAGCCGCTTAGCGTGCTTTTTACCACGCATCACGAGGAAGAGATGTATGTGGCGGACCGTATCTGGTATATGGAAAACGGATGCCTGAGTGACGAGGCCAACGGACACGGCATTGGAAATAAAGGAGCAGACGAATGAAAAAGTTCTATCGGATTACGAGAAATACGGAAAGTAAGCCGTCGCGACTGATCGCGTCAATCGGACTGGCGTTTGTCGTGATGATGTTTGTGAATGGATTTATCGGCGGTATGGGCGGATTCCCGACGTTTATTGCGTTTGCAATCATGTTTTTCTGGCTTAGAACCGTGATCGGAGACGGCAATCAGATCACGCATCAGATTTCGATGACGAGCCGCGCCGAAGTGACACATCTTCTGATGCTCTACTCGCTCGGATATCTTCTGCTGTGGGGAATCTTAAGACTCGGCTATCTGATCTCGCGTGTGACCGGATGGGGCAATATCAACGGCGGCAGTGTGGTTACTTATCTGCAGAATCTGCTTGCAACTTCGATGTTGGAGAAGTGGGCATATCTGCTCGCGGGTGTGTGGATGTTTGCGTTTGTTGTATCGCTTTTTCCGCTGGTCGTGATCAGGGAACGCGTGAACTGGATTGTGTATGCACTCGTGGACGGTGCGGTGTTTGCGCTGCTCTGTGTCGGTATCGGTAAGGTCTGCGACTCGTTTTCGGAGAGTGCGGCGCATAAACGTGCAAGCTGCATGATCGATCATCTTCTGCTTTGCGAGATGAGTGGAATGCAGGAGATTCTGTTTATCGTTGTGATCGTGGTGCTGACACTTGTGATCATAGCGTTCTCATGGTGGTACGCGGGATGCTGTTACGGTCCGCGACGCGGAAAAACAGACGACAAAACGATAGCGGAAGTGAAACTGCAGATGACACAAAACGCGCAGCTGGGCAGACGCAAAAAGCACAGTCTGCTCGTTGTGGGAAGCTGTGTGGCGGCCGTGGTCATCGTTGCAGTGAGCATTCTGTTTATGCCGGAGAGTACGGTCGGCGGTTATCACAAGGTTGCGGAATTTCTGACGGACGATTCGACACTCGGCCCGGTTTTGTATAAAAACACACTTTACGTGCCGGTCAACGAGGATCTGGATCTCGACGAAAAAGGCGTAGCACAGGGCTATCTTGCGGAACGTGATGAAGATTGCAGCACACGCTTTTACCAGCTTGCCGTGGCAAATCTTCTGTACACGGATGCGACAGGGGCGAGTGAACGCCTGCAGATGGCGGGCGCAAGCAGCGGTGTCTATGCGCCGATGGATGAGGTTGAGGAGAAGCAGGCGTGGAAGAACGATGAAGTCTTTCTGCTTTGGGATGAGGACTGGGTATCGGAGTCGACCTATTCGCATGAGCCGACCGGATATACTGCGTGCAACCGTGACTTTATCGAGGGACTGGAGATGCAGTTTCCGGATGCGCAGTATGTGGCAACGGATTTCGATGATTACGATGCCTATTTTACGATCAGTTCCTATCCGGATATGGATACGGCGCTCGAGGACGGTATGGTGCCGGGCAACTGGGTGGGATGTATTCTCGTGAAAAATAACAAATTCTACTATGACAGTTACCGGAATCAGATCACCGGAATCTGTTTACAGCAGCTTTTGGATATCCTTGGAGGCTCCTGAAATGGTGGATAAGTGGGCAAATTTGCAAAAAAATGTGGATTTGTCGGGAAAATTCATAAAAAATAGTAGAATTTTCTGCCGTTCCACACAATAAAATTTGATAGGTAAAACGCTGAAAAGCCGCATAAACA
>CAKRKX010000164.1 GCA_934358675.1 uncultured Agathobacter sp.
GCTATCCAGCGGCTTTTCATATCAGACATGCTCCCACCTCCTACTTCAAAATCATTTCGCTCATCGGATTACCGCTTTTGACCATTGGAAGTACCAACTCGTCGGTTGCGATCATAAACTCGATGACCGTAGGTGCATCTGTATGCTTCTTTGCCTCGGCAAATGCTGTCTCGATCTCATCCACGCTCTCCACACGGATGCCGTATGCACCGTAACTTTCCGCAAGCTTCACGAAATCCGGTGTATACTTCGGGCACGCATCATTTGGTCCCTTGCAGTCGCCCGGGCAACCCGGACGCTTGCGCAGGCAGGTCGCGCTGTAACGCTTGCCGTAAAAAAGTTCCTGCATCTGGCGGACCATTCCAAGGTAATAATTATTGAGAAGGCAGATGGTGATCGGTGTGCCCTGTGTGACAGCCGTTGCCATCTCCTGAATATTCATCTGGAAACCACCGTCTCCGGTCACGAGAACGACATCCTTGTCTCGGTTCGCAATCTTAGCTCCGATTGCAGCCGGGAAACCGAATCCCATCGTTCCGAGTCCACCGGATGTAATGAGCTGGCTGCTCTCGTCAAGTTCAAGATACTGCGTTGCCCACATCTGATGCTGACCTACGTCGGTGACATAGATGCTGTGCGGGAACTTCTCATTAATATGCTCCATAATCATCTGTGGACTGATTCCGCGGTCTCTTCGCATCGCGAGAGGATTCTCGCCATCCCATGCCTTAATCTGTTCCATCCACTTATCCGTCTTCTTCGGTTCCGCCCACTCAAGGAGTTTCTCCAGAGCCGTACCTGCGTCCGCAACGACCGGGACATCAACAACAACATTTCTTGAGATCGATGCCGTATCGACATCGATATGTACAATTTTCGCGTTCGGCGCAAACTCATTTAAATCACCGGTAATCCGGTCGTTAAATCTCGTTCCGATGGAAAAAAGCACGTCACACTGGCTGACTGCCATATTTGCTGCATACTTTCCATGCATACCGCAGTTTCCGATATACAGCGGATGTGTCGTAGGAATGGCGCCTTTTCCCATAATGGTTGTGACAACCGGGACATTCTCTTTCTCAACGAATGCCTGTAATGCCGCATTTGCACGTGCGATATTGATTCCACCTCCGGCGAGGATGAGCGGCTTCTTCGCAGATTTCAAAAGCTTGTATGCTTTCTTTAACTGGCCGACATGCACACTGTTGATCGGCTTGTAGCCGCGGATGTCCACATTCTTAGGATACTCCGCAGATCCCGTCGCGGTCTGGATATCCTTTGGAATATCAATGAGAACAGGGCCCGGCTTACCGGTGCGCGCGATGTAAAATGCCATCTTGATGATTTTTCCAAGCTCCGCGCGGTTGCGCACTGTCACTGCATACTTTGTGATGCTTCGTGTCATTCCGACGATGTCAACCTCCTGGAACGCATCGTTTCCGATGAGTCCGAGCGGCACCTGTCCGGTAAAGCATACGAGCGGGATGCTGTCGTAATGAGCATCCGCAAGCCCCGTGATCGTGTTGGTCGCTCCCGGGCCACTGGTAACTAAGCATACGCCGACTTTTCCGGTCGACTTGGCATATCCTTCCGCCTCGTGGATGAGCGCCTGCTCATGGCGCGGCAGCACCAGATCGATCGTGTCCGTCTTATATAATTCATCAAACAAATCCGTAACCGTACCACCCGGATAACCGAAGATGGTATCTACCCCCTCTTCCTCGAGCGCTTTTACGAATAATTTTCTACCTGTTATATCCATAATCTATTTCCTCCTAAATCAGTCCAAAACTCCGAAGCAGGAATATCCAGAATGTCAATGTAAATGCCGCCAGAAGCGTCGTGGAAACGATAACGCTGGCAGTCAGAACTCCGTCGTTGTTCATATTTTTCGCCATAATATAGCAGCTTGGCGTGGTCGGTGATGCAAGCATGATCAATATCGCGATCATCTTCTCGCCCGAATATCCCATCATCGCCGCAACCGGCAGAAACACAAGCGGCTGGAAAAACAATTTGATAGTGGACGCCCAAAGCGTCGGTTTGATCTTCGCCAAAGCCTTCCGTCCCTCGAATCCCGCTCCGAGCACGATCAGTGCCAGAGGTGTCGCAAGCTGCGCTACCATGTTGATGGTCTTATCCACAAGCATCGGAAAATGAATGCCAAGCAATGCCACGATCAGTCCCGCAAAAATCGATAAAATGATCGGATTCTTTGCGATATTGATGATAGCTTCCTTGATCTTGCCCGTGCCTTCCTCTATCTCTTCCTGTGCCTCAAAGGTCAGCACGATCACGGAATAGATGTTATAAAGCGGCACCGCACCGATGATCATCAACGGTCCCATCGCGGACGATCCATAGATGTTGCTGATGAACGCCAGTCCCATGACCGCCGCGCTGCTTCGAAACGAAGACTGCACGAATGCTCCGCGCATGCTTTTATCCTTTAAGAATACTTTCGTCAGTCCCCAGATACTCCAGAAGCAGATTGTACTTACGGTTGCGCAGAACAGCACAAACTTCAGATCAAACACTTCCCATATATCCACACTCGCAATATCGCGAAAAAGCATAAACGGGAGTGTCACTTTAAAGTTAAAACGGTTGGCGACTGTAACAAAATGCTCATCAAGCATCCCTATCTGATGGAGACCCCAACCGATCACCATGACCAGAAAAATCGGAAATGTTACATTGATACTAAATAAAAAATCGCTCATTACTACTTTCTTCTTTCGTATTTATAGAAATAAAACTCCAGATCAAAATAGGTCTGTTCCTCGCTGTCCGCGGTAATCTCCCACTCAGGCTTTTCGTCCAGATTCGGAAAATAAGCATCCGCGTCGTAAGCG
>CAKRKX010000165.1 GCA_934358675.1 uncultured Agathobacter sp.
CAATAAAGTTACCGCAAACGTAGAGGACGGTATCCGCCGCGTAAGAAACTGTGCAACGCCGCCGAACTGCATCCGTCTTAATAAAAAGACGCCTTGTGCGGCAACCGGAAGATGTGCCGACTGCCTCTCACCGGAAGGCATCTGCAACCAGATCGTTGTCACAAGACGAAGCGGAAACCCTGACCGCATCAAAGTCATTCTCATCGGAGAATCACTCGGATATTAAAAAACACCCCTGGGAAAATCCCAGGGGTATTTCAATACATACTAGTTGTATTTTCTTTTTCTAGCAGCTTCAGACTTCTTCTTACGCTTTACGCTTGGCTTCTCGTAATGTTCTCTCTTACGAATCTCCTGCTGAATACCAGCCTTAGCGCAGTTTCTCTTGAAACGACGTAATGCGCTATCTAAAGTCTCGTTTTCTTTTACGATTACACTAGACATTCTACACCTAACCTCCCTCCAGTTGCGTATTGTGCATCAACTGTAAGGTAATCTTAATTGCACTATCGATTATTTTAGCAAATTATCATGATTTGTCAATAGGTTTTGGAAACTTTGATAAATTTTGATAATTTTTTACTTTAACATCCCCTCTAATGCGCTTGCAGCTTCTGCGATTGCATCCGGAATACCTGCCGGATTCTTGCCGCCGGCCTGTGCCATATTCGGACGTCCGCCGCCGCCACCGCCGACCTTACCGGCGATCGCCTTAATGAGGTTACCTGCATGTGCGCCCTGCTTCATCGCTGCATCGGTTGCCATAGCGATCAGGCTTACCTTGCCGTCACACTCGGAAGCGATCACAACAACACCTTCGCCGAGCTTCTCCTTCAACTGGTCACCGAGATCACGCAGTCCGTTCATATCAACGCCTGCCACGCTTGTAGCAAGAAGCTTCACGCCCTTGATATCCTGTACCTGATCCATAACATCGCCGAGTGCATCCTTGGCAGCCTTGCTCTTAAGTGATTCATTCTCACTCTGTAATGTCTTAAGCTCGGCAGTCAGATGCTCGAGTCTCTCAGCAAGATTAGCCGGAGTCGACTTCACAACCTTAGCGGCTGCCTCAAACTCCTCTTCCATCTTCTTATAGTAAGCAAGTACGTTGTCACCGGTTAACGCCTCAATACGGCGTACACCTGCTGCGACACCGCTCTCCGAAAGGATCTTGAAGGCCTTGATGTCTGCGGTATTCTTTACATGTGTACCACCACAGAACTCCTTGGAGAAATCTCCCATCGATACGACACGGACCGTCTCGCCGTACTTTTCTCCGAAGAGAGCCATCGCACCTGTCTTCTTCGCCTCATCAACGGTCATAATATCGGTTGTTACCGGAATCGCCTCGTTGATCTTCTCGTTGACCATATCCTCAACCTTTTTAAGTTCTTCCGGTGTCATTGCTGCAAAATGCGTAAAGTCAAATCTTGTACGCTCGCTGTCCTGATAAGAACCGGCCTGCTCAACATGTGTTCCTAAGACTTCACGAAGCGCTTTCTGCATCAAATGTGTTGCGGAATGGTTTGCACAGGTCTGTGCACGAAGCTTCGCATCCACAACAAGCTCTACTTCCTCGCCAACATGAATCATGCCGGATACCATATGTCCGATATGTCCGTATTTGCCGCCGAGAAGCTTGATGGTATCTTCCACTGCAAACTCACCGTCCGCGGTGCGGATGATACCCTTATCTCCCTGCTGACCACCCATGGTCGCATAGAACGGAGTCTTGTCCACGATGATCGTTCCGTTATCTCCGTCAGAAAGTGCATCAACGATCTCGCTCTCGGTTGTCATAACGGATACGCCGGACTTGTACGTCAGGTTATCATATCCAACGAATTCGGTTGTGATCGCCGGATCAATCTGCTCGTAAACAGTAGCGTCAGCACCCATGTAGTTTGTCACCTTGCGGGCATTTCTCGCCTTCTGTCTCTGTTCTTCCATGCATGCCTTAAACTCATCCTCGTTGTAGGTAAATCCCTTCTCCTCAAGGATTTCTTCGGTTAAGTCTACCGGGAATCCATAAGTATCGTATAACTTAAAGGTATCGGCTCCGGATAACTCCTTTTTGCCTTCCTTTTTCATCTCATCCATCAGTTCCGAGAGGATTGCAAGTCCCTGATCGATCGTCTTATTGAACTTCTCTTCTTCCTGTGTCAGTACCTTGAAGATGAAATCCTTCTTCTCTTCCAGTTCCGGATATCCGTCCTTGCTCTCGTTGATAACGGTCTCGGAAAGCTTGGCAAGGAATAATCCGTCGATACCGAGCATCTTTCCGTGGCGGGCCGCGCGACGGATCAGGCGGCGCAGAACGTAGCCTCTTCCCTCGTTACTTGGCATAACACCGTCGGATACAAGGAATGTTGAAGAACGGATATGGTCTGTGATCAGACGAATGGATACATCATCCATCGCATCGACCTGATACTTCTTGCCGGACATCTCGCAGATCTTGTCGCGGATAGCCTTCATCGTATCAATGTCAAAAACGGAATCAACATCCTGCATAACAACCGCAAGACGCTCCAGTCCCATACCGGTATCAATATTCTTCTGAGCCAGCTCGGTGTAACCACCCTTGCCGTCTCCCTCAAACTGTGTAAATACGTTGTTCCATACTTCCATGAAACGGTCACAGTCACAGCCTACCTTGCAATCCGGCTTGCCGCATCCGTACTTTTCTCCACGGTCGTAATAGATCTCGGAACAAGGTCCGCAAGGTCCTGCTCCATGCTCCCAGAAGTTATCACACTCTCCGGTTTCCGGATCACGATAAAAGCGTGTGATGCGGTCGCCCGGCACACCGACTTCCTTTGTCCAGATATCGTAAGCTTCATCATCCTCTCCGT
>CAKRKX010000166.1 GCA_934358675.1 uncultured Agathobacter sp.
GGTGTAAACAAATGTCAATTTGTCCAAAGAATAAATCTTCTAAGGGAAGAAGAGATAAGAGAAGAGCAAACTGGAAGATGTCTGCTCCAACCTTAGTTAAGTGCAGCAAGTGCGGCGAATTAATGATGCCTCACAGAGTATGCAAGAACTGCGGATCATACAACAAAAAAGAGATCATTCCACAGGACTAATTAAGGATACGAAGTGAAATGAAAGGATCAGGCGAATGCCTGATCCTTTTTTTGATTCACCGCTCGCGCGCGAAAGTGTGCGCCGGCGCACACTTTATTGATCTGACTTAAACAGAGAAATGTTCCTGATTAATGAATTCTACCAAAGCGTGCATCTTTTCAGAGATGGACACAAGAATTTGGGCGTTGGAAGCCTCCGCCTCCATGGTCTCACTTGCATGAGCGGTTAATTCTTCAGAAACCGCAGAAATCGTCTGGACAGAATCGGAAATCTGCTGATTCGAATCATGCAGGTCGGTTGTATTCTGTGTCAGATCGTGAATGCTGTTCTGGATGGACAGGGAATTCTGACGGATGGTTGCAAGGTTTTCAGCAGTGTTTTGTACGCTTTCTTTTTCTTCGTTGATTCCCTCGATCATCTGCTGGATGACATCGACCACCTCGCGGATGGCAAGTGTGACATTGTCAATCAGCTCTGTAATCTGTACGGTTGCATCCTTTGTGCGGTCTGCCATGCCGGTAATCTCACTGGCAACAACTGCAAATCCGCGTCCGGCATCTCCGGCACGGGCAGCCTCGATACTTGCATTTAATGCGAGAAGGCTGGTCTGGGAAGTGATATCATCGATCAGTTCCACGATGGTATTCATCTCTTCCATATAATGGTTTAGTGTTGCGAGCTTTCCGGCAGCCTGTTCACTGTTTGCAACAGAGACACCGACCAATTGTACTAAGGCATCCATTGCGCTGCTTCCGGTCTCAACGACTTCGATGGTCTGCTGCATGTTGGAACGGATTGCCTGGGAAGCGGTATCTACGTGGTCAACCTTTTCCTGGATGGCCTGCGTCTGGGCTGTCTGATCCTGTACGGCGGTGGCTGTCTCGTTAGCACCGGCGGTAACTTCGACCATTGCCTCCTGCGTCTGTTTTGTAGAGATATTTAGCTTGTCGATGGAATCATAAATGCTGCTGATCTCCTCGTTGACGTGCGAGGACAGATCCGACAGATTGTTAACTAATTTCTCGGCACGTTCCTTGGAATCGTTGATGCGCTTCAGGCGTGAATCCAAGTTGCGGTTCAGAGTGCGTGTCGTGTAGAAAGAATCTGCCGCAAACATAGTGATGGCAATGATCTGTACGATTCCGGTATCAACATTCGTATAAGTATAAAGTCCGGTCTTGCTTCCGATAATGACCATTATGATCAGTTCGATCAGTATTCCCAGATTACTCAAAACACAGTAGCGGACGTCTCCGAATACGGATATCACAAGAATCATCGGCAGAACAAACAGGAATATCTGATGGTTTTGCGATAAAAATAAAGTATAGGTAAAAAAGATGGCATAACCGATTGCTACGGAATGTTTTACAATCTTTGTATCCGGATCTTTGTGCAGCGCAGCATATTCGATAATGATCGGCACATAACCTAGAAACAGTGCCAAAGCAAAAAGTCCCCATGACCGAAGACCGTAAGAACATTGGATCCCCCATAAAACCATAAGGATCGTGACGGAACTGGTGTGGGTGATCGTTGCCAAGCGGTTGTTGCGTTGAAGAGTGGTGACTCTCTTCCTGTTACTAGTACTCATTTGTATTCCCCCTGATAAGTTATATTCATATGCCAGCCGGTATGCGGATATGCCGTATGGAATATGTGAAAAATTACAAGAATATTGTATCTCATCTGACAGAAAAAGGCAAATATTTACAAGAAAAGTCGGAATATTTTAAGGCTTTTTTGCATAACCGCAAAATCGCTGAAATGAAATGTGTTCGTTGGATCAATTTATCGTTGATTTATGCAAAAAGTTATAGTATATTCTCTAATAGATGCATAAGGAGGAATAAACCATGCAGACTATTACAAAGGTAGCTCTCGATGCGATGGGTGGGGATAATGCACCCGCAGAGATCGTTAAGGGGGCTGTTGATGCTGTCTTGGCAAGAAAAGATATCAAAGTATTCCTCGTAGGGCAGCAGGACGCCGTACAGGAAGAATTGAATAAATATGAATTTCCAAAGGAGCAGATTGAAGTTGTCGATGCTCCGGAGATCATCGAGATGGCAGAACCGCCGGTACAGGCTATTCGTAAGAAGAAGCAGTCATCGATGGTCGTCGGAATGAATATGGTCAAACAGAAAGAAGCGGATGCTTTCGTTTCGGCAGGAAGTTCCGGTGCGGTACTGGTCGGCGGACAGACGATTGTCGGACGTATCAAGGGAATCAAGAGACCACCTCTTGCACCGATGGTCCCGACAGAGGCCGGTGTATCGCTTCTTATTGATTGTGGAGCGAATGTGGATGCAAGACCGGAGCATTTACTCCAGTTTGCAAAGATGGGATCCATCTATATGGAGAACGTAGTCGGTGTGAAGAATCCGCGCGTTGCGATCGTCAATATCGGAGCCGAAGAAGAGAAGGGAAACGCCCTGGTCAAGGAGACATTCCCGTTACTTCGCGATTGCGAGGATATCAATTTCGTGGGAAGCATTGAAGCCAGAGAGATTCCGCGCGGCGGAGCGGACGTGATCGTCTGCGAGGCTTTCGTGGGCAATGTTATTCTGAAACTGTATGAGGGACTCAGCTCGACACTGGTCGGTGTCATCAAG
>CAKRKX010000167.1 GCA_934358675.1 uncultured Agathobacter sp.
ATCGTAGATAACACATTCGCAACACCTTACCTTGTTCGCCCAATCGAGTACGGCGCAGACATCGTTGTTCATTCCGCAACCAAGTTCATCGGCGGACACGGAACAACCATCGGCGGTGTGATCATCGACAGCGGCAAGTTCGACTGGACAGCATCCGACAAGTGGCCATGGTTAACTGAGCCGAACGTATCTTACCACGGCGTAAGCTTCGCAAAGGATTGCGCTCCGGCTGCATTCGCAACCTACATCCGTGCAATCTTACTGCGTGACACCGGTGCAACCATCTCTCCGGTACATGCATTCATCTTCTTGCAGGGACTTGAGACACTGTCTCTTCGTGTAGAGCGTCATGTGGAAAATGCGTTAAAAGTCGTAAAATACTTAGAGAGCCAGCCGCTCGTAGAGAAGGTAAACCATCCTTCTATCTCTACCGATCCGCAGCAGCAGGAACTCTATAAGAAATATTTCCCGAACGGTGGTGGATCCATCTTCACATTCGAGATCAAGGGCGGCGCAAAAGAGGCACAGGAGTTTATCGATAACCTCGAGTTATTCTCACTCCTTGCAAACGTAGCCGATGTGAAGTCTCTGGCTATCCATCCGGCAAGCACTACTCATTCCGAGTGCAACGAGGCGGAACTTTTGGATCAGGGCATCAAGCCAAACACCATCCGTCTGTCCATCGGAACCGAGAATGTGGACGATATCATCGAAGACCTTGACGAGGCTTTCAAGGCATTACAGTAAGCTAATATCATCATTTTGAATTATTAGAATCCTTCTCCGAAAAGGCAGAGTGCGCGAATGTACTCTGCTTTTTCAATTCATAGGAAATTCTTTCCTATGAATGAAAAACGCTCCGCGGGGATGCGCACCTCGCGGAATGGAAGATTACGCTCCGCATCCGCTCGGGCGCGAAAGTGTGTGTCAGGCACACACTTTATTTTAATAAATGTTCTCATTTTAGAACACGAAAACGCATTGAATTTCGGCGGTAAGGGGTATAGAATATCTGTTAGTTAATAATATTCAATTCATATATAGATAAGGAGAATTAAAATGTTTGGATTTGGTCAACTCATTGATATCTTAAAGAAGAGCCCTAAGAAAATCGTATTTACCGAGGGTAGCGATCCTCGTATTTTAGAGGCAGCATCGCGCCTGCTTGCCAGCAACTTCCTTCATCCGATTCTTGTAGGCGATGAGGCTGAGATCAACACGGCTGCAGAGGAGAGCGGATTTAATATCCGTGGTGCACAGATCATTGATCCGAAGAAATTCGATCGTATGGATGAGATGGTTGATATGTTCTGTGAACTTCGTAAGAGCAAGGGTGTTACACCGGAGCAGGCAAGAGGTATCCTCTCACAGGCAAACTATTTCGGAACCATGCTCGTTAAGATGGGCATCGCCGATGCACTCTTAGGAGGCGCTACATATTCTACCGCTGATACCGTTCGTCCTGCATTACAGTTAATTAAGACAAAGCCGGGCAACACGATCGTATCTTCATGCTTTATTCTTGTTCGTCCGTCCGCAACCGGTGAGAACGAGGTTCTTGCAATGTCTGACTGCGCGATCAATATCCATCCGACCGAGGATGAACTTGTTGAGATCGCAGGCGAGTCTGCAGAGTGTGCGAAGATCTTCGGCGTTGATCCGAAGGTTGCATTCTTAAGCTACTCAACATTTGGTTCCGGAAAAGGCGAAGATGTTGACAAGATGCGCAACGCAGCACACAAGGCACAGGAGAAGTACCCGAATCTTCCGATCGCAGGAGAGATGCAGTTCGATGCAGCCGTATCACCGAGAGTTGCACGTACCAAGTGTCCGGATTCTGATGTTGCAGGACATGCAAACACATTTATCTTCCCTGACATCAATGCCGGTAACATCGGATACAAGATCGCACAGCGTCTCGGTAACTTCGAGGCATATGGTCCGATCTTACTCGGTCTGAATGCACCGATCAATGATCTGTCCCGTGGATGTAACGCATCTGAGGTTTACTCTATGGCAATCATTACTGCAGCATTAGCTTAAGCGGTACAATTAAACATACGATATACAATCGGCTAATTAGCGGGGCACTGTTGTGCCCTGCTTTTTCGCTGAATAAGATGTAGTGTCAGGTTTTCGGTTTGACAAAGGAGAAATATGAAGCAACAATCATTAACCGAAGGTTCCATTCCAAAGGGGATTGTCCTGTTTGCAATCCCTATTTTCCTCGGGAACCTTTTTCAGCAACTTTATAATATGGCAGATTCGCTGATCGTTGGAAACTTCCTCGGCAACAGCGCACTTGCCGCAGTCACCTCCACGGGAAGTCTGATCTTCCTTCTGGTCGGATTCTTTAACGGTACGGCGATGGGGGCAGGCGTTGTCATCTCGCGCTATTTCGGAGCGAAGGATTATGACAAAGTGCATCGGGCGATCCATACCGATGTCGCTTTCGGTCTGCTCTGTGGCGTGCTCATGACGATCATCGGTGTGTGTTTTACGCCGACGATCCTTGTGTGGATGAAGACACCGGCGGACGTATTGCCGCAGTCAATTTTGTATTTGCGCGTGTATTTCCTTGGCTCGCTGGCGGTTATACTGTATAATGTCTGCATGGGTATTTTGCAGGCGGTTGGAGACAGCCGGCACCCGTTATATTATCTGATTTTTTCATCGATCGTAAATATTGTTCTGGATCTGATCTTCTGTGGCGTTTTTCGTCGGGGCGTGGAATTTGCGGCACTTGCGACAGTAATCTCGCAGATGCTTTCGGTGATCCTTTGTCTGATCCGTCTGATC
>CAKRKX010000168.1 GCA_934358675.1 uncultured Agathobacter sp.
CCTCATATTCCGCAAGCAGTCCCATGACTGCTTCATACTGGTCAATGCCAAACATCTCACTTCCGTGACAGTACGGTCTGCCGATCAGAAAACCTTTCACATGCTCAAACCAGCCCGCATTCTTCATTTGCCAGATGGCACGGCGGATCGACATAATATTCAGATCGCAGGACTCTAAGAACCAGATGATTCCATCCTCCTCATAGCGCTCATTGAACGCCCGCACCTCATCAAAGGAGGTACCGAGCAGATTTACCAGACAGTCCATGCAGCCGCCGATCAGTCTTCCCTTGATCGTCACTTCCTCGTCCGGGAAGCGGTGAAGTCGAAACGGCTCCGTCACATTGTAAGGCACAAGCGGGTGCTCCTCATCCTTAAGGCTCTCCTTCTCCCAGAGATCATAGTTGTGCACCTCACGCTTTTGTCCGCATAAGATTTCATAAGCGTCCTGAAGTGACGCATGCCACGGCTCCATGCCGAATGCAGGTGCACACGGACCGTAGATCGCAGCCGTGTCACAGAGCGTTGTCAGCAAAAATGTAAAATTCGTATTGTCTGAGTAGCCCATAAACCATTTCGGTTTTGCCATGCGGATGCGCTCAAAATCGATGTACGGCACTACCTCGCACATCAGCTCGCCTCCGCCACACGACATCAGGATCTGCGACTCGTCGCTGCAATAAGCCTCATTTAATTCCTCTCCGCACTTCTGCGGTGTATTGCTGATGCCGATGCCAAGATCCGCATAACAGTTTTCTCCCGCAACCGTCGGATGCCCGAGTTCTTTGAAAATGTGCCTCGCATTGGCAAAAGCGCTCTTGTACGGTTCGGTCGCACAGCCAAATGCCGGTGCCACAAAACCGATCGTTCCGTTTTTATCTAAAAAATCAGGATATTTCATTGTAACCCTCCTTTTTCCCCATACTACCCCAAAACGCGCCACGGCGCAACTAAAGTATTTCTTAAAATTTGCTGAAGAAAAAAGGCCATCAACAAAACGCTGATGACCTAAACGGTTCCGTATCGAACCTTGTATTTCATTTTCTGTCTGGAATAATACATATACGAACGGATATTTCTCCAGATGGAAGTATCCTTGCGATAATGAAATGCCGTATCGTACATAATCTTCTGTCGATTGCACCACTGGTAGATATCATTGAGCTCCAGCTTCTCTACCGTGCGGATATTGTTCATAAAAATTTCCAGTTTGGACATCTCCCATTCGGAGCGGATGTACAAAGAAAAAATCGTATTCGGACATTCAATTGTAATCTGCTGTGTCTGCCACTCTTCCCTCAAACACGGTGCCTCCCCTCGTTTCATTAAATTCATCGTACAATACCTTTCGACAAATTTCCATACAATATATTGCTCTAAATTTTATCGTCAATCTCCTGTTTTTTTGCAGAAAGAACACCTTCCCCGTTCAGGAAATCCGGGATAAAACTTTCCTGTGCCACATCCCCCTCCTGAATGAACGCCTGCTCGACACCGAGGCGTATCGCAGCATTAATATAATCCTCATACTCCCGATGCGACACTTTTCGCGCCAGCTCCGGAAAACGCTTCGCGTGCGGCAGCGGCGTATACTGACTCATCATACTTAAGTATATCTGATTTCCGTAGTGTTCATACAAATAGGAAACAATTTTTTGCGCCTCTTTGACTTTGCCCGGCAGAAGAAGCTGGCGCACGATCACACCGCGGCGCATGATGGCGCCCTCCTCAGCCTCCGTTGGAATATCCTTTCGGATCGGCTTTTCCCACATAAACCGCGGCTGCGGCTGCTGACGCACCATTTCTGCGATCGCCGCCTTAACAACTTCGGGACAATCCGGCGCATGCGAATATTTTAGCGCCGTCTGCGGATCAAAATACTTAAAATCCGGCAGATAGATATCCACGATTCCTTCCAGCATCTTTAACATATCCACTTTCTCATAACCGCCCGTGTTGTACACGATCGGAATGGTAAGTCCCTGTCTGCGCGCCGACTCTACCGCCGCAATGATATGAGGAAGATACTGCCCCGGTGTGACAAGATTGATGTTGTTTGCCTTCTGTTCCTGCAATTCCAGAAAAATTTCCGCCAGACGCGCACCGTCGATCGCAATGCCCGCCTCCCCTCGCGCAATCTGTTCATTCTGACAAAAAGCGCAGTGCATCGCGCAGCCGCTGAAAAACACGGCTCCGCTTCCATTTGTTCCACTGATGCACGGCTCCTCCCAGAAATGAAGTGCCGCTCTCGCAACGCGAAGTGTCGCATCGACCGCACATACGCCTTTTGCCCCCGCTGACCGGTCAACATGGCACTCCCTCGGGCATAGCGCACAGTCCCGGTAGAGTTCTTCTTTTTTATATAAGGTAGAATTTGTTAAATTTTGCTTTTTCATGTCTTTCCCTTGCGATTTTCTTTCAAACCCTCTACAATGAGCTTATTGAAATAATGCTTGAATAAGGAGTTATCATAATGAATCAGTCAAACTGTATGGTCGCCCAGTCCGGAGGCCCAACCGTAGCAATTAACGCCAGCCTGGCAGGAGTGATCGCCGGAGTGCAAAAGTCCGGCAGATACGATACCTGCTATGGAGCCATCAACGGTATTCTTGGCATCTTAAACGAGAATTACTTAAACC
>CAKRKX010000169.1 GCA_934358675.1 uncultured Agathobacter sp.
TAACAACTTCCTTGCCGTCAACCATTCCGCCAGGTCCTACTGCGATAACCTCAGCCTGCTGTGGTTTCTCCTGTGCTGTACCGGTAAGAATGATTCCGGACTTTGTGGTCTCTTCTGCTTCTAACTGTTTTAATACAACTCTGTCTGTTAATGGCATTAATTTCATTGTTAAATAGCCTCCTTCTGCTTTACTAGCACTCATTTGGTTTGAGTGCTAATTCGTTCTGTAAATAAAATATCACTGTTGATTTTCAATGTCAACAGTGATATCTAAACTTTATATTTTTTTTATATGTTTGCCCGGACTAGTCGAGAAGGAACAAAGCCTGCGTCTGCATCTCCAGCTTCGTGTAGCCGGTATCCTTAACCTTATCATTCTTGATCTCAAACGTAATATTGCGTCGTGCATTCGCATCGGTCAGATAAGCTTTCGGATAATAGAAGTAATATTCATCCATCGACTTGATGGAATCGCTGAAAACCCAATCTGCCGCCTCACTTGTGGTCAGCTTTTCCGCCGTGCCGTCTTCCTTCATATGATAGATGGTTGTGACATAATGCTTTACCGCACTACCGGATTCCGGATAATAGATCGACATACTCAGCTTCGTGCGGACAATATTCAGCTCGACCGGACTGAACTTAATCTTTACCATTTCGGAATCGCTGTCGTCTCCATCGCCTTCACTTAAAGAATCTGCCGATCCTCCAGATGATTCCTGCACGGATGCACGGTCAGCGTTCGCGGCATCATCATACTCCTGATTGTACCGCATGGTATAGGTCATATTCTTCGCGTCAATAAGCTCCGCTTCCGGATTCAATATCTCGACCATCGGTGCCTCATAAGTTGCACTATACGCCCCGATAATGGTGTTGATGAAAAGCTTTGCTTCCATTTCCGTTTTATACAGATCAAGAGACGAATGGCCTACACCCGAATAAAATACATTTCCCTTACTGTAAATATAGTAATTGTTGGCTGCATCATTCGGAGAGACACCGTAAGTCATCGGATCTCCCGACCACCCCTCACTCTGCTGCACCTGTTTCATAGCCTCGCTCTTGTCATCCGCAAGACAGTACCATACCGTTACCTCCGGATCTTCCATATCCAGCTGATACCATTGTCCGTGCGTACGCGAAATCTTAAGTTTGGAATCGTCAAATACCGTTTTTCCAGTTTCATTGTCTTGGATCCAGGAACCGATCTTGTACGGATACTGGGTAATCTGCCCGTCATTCGTCTTGGTCACAGTCAGTGTCAGATCATTGTAATCATCAAATCCTCTGCTCGAAAAAGCCTGATACGGCATCTTCCACGTATGTTCTGAATTTCCTACAGAAACACGTTTCATCGCATAATACGTCCATCCATGTTTTTCATCGAGTTCATTTCCGTTGACATCCGTTACCGTATCATACTGATTCTTCTTCTGATAACGCTGCAGTTCTTCTCTCTCACTCTCGGTCAGATCTTTATGAACCGCTTTATACCGGTTCATTCCCATCAAATCCCGCATCAGCGTGTTTGCAGAGTATCCAAAAGGAATCGAATTGTTTTCCTTGATATTATTCATGGAAGTGACATCATGCGTAAAGAGAATACTCTTTCCCTGTGCCACAAAATACTTCAGGAAATCCACCGCTCCGTTTTCATTGGTAATATTCTCATATCCATAACAATCGCCAAATCCGACGATGATCATATTGTATTTGTCATAAATCTCTGATTTCAGTTTCTGCGAATAATTTGACGGATTGGTCTCCGTCACTTCCACGGAATAATCAAATTTAAACTTTGTACCGTTCTCCTGACATCTTTTAAGTTTATTTTGAAAATCCGTTACCGTCATTGCATCCACAGAAATCTCATAGTCATCCAGATCTGTGTAATACTTCTTAAACAACGAACTGACACTCAGATCCAGATTGCGGCTGTTCGGCATGATCTGAAGTACTTTGATCTTGATCTTCTCCCCGCTGCGGTTCTTCGCTGCGGAACAGCCGGTCTGCATAAATCGGATCTGCTCATTATCCGTGCGGTAGACCTCGATCTTCCACTGAATAAAACCAATGTACATCTTTGAAATTTTCAAAGTTCTCTGCTGTACTCCATCGGAGGCGTGAAAGGCTTTACCCTCATAGTAGAGTTCCTCGTCCTCAAACTTACCGTCCTGATTCTGGTCAATATAAATACGATATTTATATTTATGACTCGAATCTTCATCATTTACCTGAAACTTGAACGGAAGCAGGCTTCGTCCGTTGTCGTTGATCTCCAGATAATTCGGATCTTTGATTCCGCTTTCATTTTCACCGGTTGTCTCGCCATTGTAGATATTCGGCAGCTTCTGCCACGTGATATCCGCCATGGTTCGTTTTACCGCAGTCTCGATCGCGCTCGCATCATCCGTCGCGTAGAGTGTCGCATCATTCTTTTTCTGTTCCTTAATCAGCTTACAGATATTGCTGTACTGATCGATCCTTAATGCATCCGTCTTATACAGATAAGGAGTTGCCACGATCGGATAACCGGCTTTTAAGAATTTCTCCAATTCCGTTTTCTTGAGTTCCGTAATATCGTTTCCCGGAAAACGCATCAGTGGTCGAT
>CAKRKX010000170.1 GCA_934358675.1 uncultured Agathobacter sp.
GTACTGTTGAGATCCTCGGATTTTCCGATGAATTCCGCTGTCGTCATGTGCGTGATATTCACATTTCCGTCAAAGTTCGGCATCATCAGATAGATATAATTTTCCGTCAGTGTATATCCGTTTTCGATATCAAAACACGGCTCGATATCCAAGATATTGAGATCGCCCTTGATCTTATCATTAGAATTCTTAATTCCAAGGATAAATCCTACTGCTTCAGCCGGAGTTGCACTATCTGCATCGTTCACATACTTTTTAAAGTCCGTGTACTCGCGAATTACTTCATCCGTTCCATCTTTCTTAATTGATGTTGAAACGCCATGCACCAAATAATTTCTTAGATTATCGCCACCTTCACCGCATATAAAAACACGATTATTGGTATAACTATGGTTTGCATTGATATTTCCGCCCATCTGATAATCTTCCCACTTATCTGGTTTTGTCCAATACTCATACCAATTTGATTTATTTTTCCATGTATCCTCACACGGAAGAAATGTAAATAATGTCCAATATTCCTGTGCTTCTCCTGTCTGCTTCAAAAATTTTCCAGTATCGTCAATCAGATGTGTATTCCAATACAACTTTTTAAACAGATCTGGATTCATAGAAAGCAACATAACAGCGAGTTTATACATATTATTGTTGCACGCTGTATCACTATATTCCCCTATCGAATTTAAATTCCAATCCAATATCTGTGCCGTTACTGTTTTTTCATCTTTAACACCATCATATGTATCTGCAGACATCATGATTGCTGCATAGTTCTCTTGTGCGGTTACCTTTTCATACATGATCTTGACGACATCCCAAGTAATATCCTTATCTTTGTCATCATCTGTATTCTCAAAACTACCATTACTATTTTCAGATTTTGCAGTATGTCCATACCAATTATTTTCTGCCCATACTTTTTTGTAACCTTCCCACCCGGTCAAAGAAGGATAACCACCATATCCTCCAATAGATGTAACCGGCGTCACAACATACAAATCTGCATATTTTGCCCAATTGGGATTGGCATTCAGTTCCTTCGGAGTAATGGTCTTAATAATAACAGAATATTCTTTCGCCTCTTTCTCGCTAAGACACATTGACTTAATCAAAAAATTTTCATTATTATGATAATACTTATAATCATAAAGACTATACACCGGATCACTATCCGAACGCTCTCTTATAGTATAGATTCTCTCTCCCTTTTTTTGCAAAATTTTCTTTGTCTCATCTTTATCTTGAAAGTTCTGTGTAGAATACTCATATTCCATTTCTAATGAGGCAATCGTATGCCAAATAATATTTCCGCCTTTTTCCTTTACAATAGTTCCGTCCTCGTTCTGTTTAAAATCTCCCTTTCCATTATCAACTAACTCATAATAGCCTTGATGTTGCACCTTTCCCCAAGTATTAGCCTTAGAAGGTAAGGATACCCCCATTCTCTCTAACTCCTCTTGAAAAAAATAAGCCTCACCTTGCGACTCAACGGAACAAGTGTTAAAACTACTAATAGTGTTCATATAATTATGATTTTGACTACACATTCTTTCTACATCTAATGGCTCACATCCACCAATTTGGTAACCAAATACACCATATTCTTCATATGGAACAATCTCCAGAATAAAAAACGGATTCTCTTTCGTTCCCTTTTTGTAGGTAGAAGCATCGTTATCGTACATCGTGCGCTTTGTCTCCGGTATCTGCTCAAGCTGATCGATCACGCCCCTTGTGACTTCCGGCAGCTTCACATCCGCTTTCAACTTATTCTGATAACCGACCACACCGAGGCATACAGCAATCATCCCCAGCACGCAGACTGCGGATGTGATTCTTCTTTTTTCCTTGACGAACGGACTATGTATTTTTTGTTTTCTGCTGACGTTTTTCAATATGAACGCCCCTTCCTTTTTCAAAAACTTATGGAACTCTCTTTTGCCACACCTGTTTCATAAAAATACACTCAACGCGGCATATTTCTTAACTTGAATACATTCTGCATCTTGTAATCCTGCTTTAAATATTTCATTTGAAACGTAACCGTAACCGATGTCTGCCTCGTTGCATCCACCGTTCCCGCAAACGAAGTGACATACTCTCCAAGCAGATTCTGCGGCACCTCGTCCGCAGCGGCATCGATCACAGTGGTATCGCCGTCTAAATCCGCCACCGTCACCGACTTCGTATAAAGCTTCTTTCCCGTTGTGGAAAGCCAGATCACACGTTTCGTGACCGGCTCCGCAGGCGCAGCACCGTTTGGATTCTCCACCGAGGCCTTACGCGGGATCTGATAGATGACGATTCCCTGTGCACCGGAAACCGAAGCATCCAGTGTCTGCAC
>CAKRKX010000171.1 GCA_934358675.1 uncultured Agathobacter sp.
CTGCCTCCTCCATGTTTTAGACATCGGATCCATACTTATTTTTCGAAACAAATAGGAAACTGCTTCGGAGTTCCATTTTGTCCGCTAATAGCGCAAACGAAAAAACTTGTTGTTGTCTATCCAAAATCAAGTCCGAAGTTGACTTTCCTATTTTTTCGATAAAATAACTGTATCGTCCGATGTCGTAACTCTGAAAGTTCATCCGGTCATTGAAATCATTCAAGTCCGTCACCTATAGAAAATTCTACTGCTAATTTTTACTACAACTCTATAATCCGGTATCGTCCGCTTTAGAAAGCCTACCTGATCACGACAACCCCGAATTTGATGAAAACATGTGCTTCGTCTGCGCATGGTAGATGATCCATGCGAGCAACGCAGTCAGTGCTTCCGTGACCGGAAATGCGATCCATACGCCATCGGACATCCAATATCGGCAAAGGAGCAGTGCTGCCGGAATGATGATGATCAGGTAGCGCAGAAGCGAGATCATAAGCGACGGCATACCTGCACCGAGACCTTCGAGGGCACCGCAACAGGTGACGGAGATCGCGGATACGATAAAGCCGAGACTGATAATATGCATGGCATGGACACCGATCGTGATCGTTGCCGGATTCGTGGTAAAGATGCCGATTAAGGCAGCCGGAACCGTCCAGCTTAAGAGAAGTCCGAGTGCCATGATCGCAAATGCCATACACAAAGCCGTTGTGAATATCTGTTTTACACGGTGATATTCTTTGGCACCGTAATTGTAGCCGACCAGCGGGCGGATGCCCTGGATGATGCCATTGACCGGCAGATAGATAAAGGTCTGCAGCTTGTAGTAGGCGCCGAGTACGAGTACATATGCCTCACCGAAACAGGAGAGGATTCCGTTGAGCGCCGAGATCAAAAGTGACGGAAGTGCCATGTTGAGCGTTGCGGGAACGCCGATTGAATACAGTTTGCCGATCAATGCCGGATCTGCGTGCATATCACGAAGGCTGATATGTGCAGGAATCGGCAGGATCAGGTAGATGATGATATAACAGAGCAGTGTCAGAGTCTGCCCGATTCCCGTTGCAAGCGCGGCACCCGCCATACCCATGCGCGGAAAAGGCCCGATGCCGAAGATCAAAAGCGGATCAAGCAGGATATTGGAGACGAAACCGACCGCCATACCGATCATGGTCACCTTCATCTGGCCTACCGCCTGATAGACTTTTTCCAAGGCGATTCCTACCGTTACAATGATGGAAAAGGCGAACGCAATATTGGCATATTCTACACCGAGTGCAATCACGTTTTCGCGTTTGGTAAACATTCCTAAGAATTTCGGAATGAAAGCGATGCAGACGATCGTGAGGATCAGTCCGTGTACGGCGCTGAGCAGTGTGCCGAGAGTGGTTGCATTGTTGGCGCTTTTTTCATCGCCGGCACCTAAGAAATAGGCGATCATCGCGTTGATGCCGACACCGAAGCCGACCGAGATGGCGGTCACGATGATCTGTACCGGGTAGACGAGGGAGAGCGCCGTCATCGCATCCTCGCTGACTTTTGCTACAAAGTAACTGTCCACGATGTTGTAAAGGGAATTGACAAGCATCGATAATACCATCGGCAGCGACATCGAGAGCACCAATGGGATAATCTTACGTTCTTTCATAAATGTCTGGTCCATAAACTATCTCCTGATAAAAGACATAAAAATAACCACATGACAACTGTCATGTGGCGAAAAAAGATCACTCTTTAAAAATCCACACCCATAAGGGTTTTACAAACACACGTATTGTATCATAAGTTTTTGAAAATGTCATGCTTTTTCTATATTACTATGCAATTGCGTTAGACTTGTGAAGGCGAGCGGACAATGCTATAATCAGAACGTAAAATGAGTAATGAGAGGACATACAATGTTTCGTAAAACAATTGATGAATTACAGGAAGATACAAGAGAAAAACAGATCATCGATCTGCGCAGCGAGGAAGATTTTGAGAAAGAGACTTACCCGGAGGCGATGAATCTGTATTGGGAGGAGCTCGGAGAGCGGATCGACGAGATCTCGAAGGACATGCCGGCCTACCTGATCTGCTACACCGGTCAGAAGAGTGACGAGATCGCACAGAATCTGCAGACACAGGGCTACGAGGCCTACAGTGTGGAGGGCGGTTACCGCGCTTATTTGAGAAAAAAGCTTGCCGACTTTATGAAGCCGGACGAGGACCAGAAGGAGCGCCTCGAGGACCGCACGAAGGATGTGGAGCGGAGTATCATCAAGAAGTTTAAGAAGACGATC
>CAKRKX010000172.1 GCA_934358675.1 uncultured Agathobacter sp.
TTGAGGGAGATGAGAAGACCGGTGCAAAGGTTATCCTTAAGGCACTCGAGGCTCCGCTTTACTACATCGCTGCAAACGCAGGATTAGAGGGCGCAGTTATCATAAATAAGGTTAAGGAATCTGCTCCGGGTGTTGGATTTAACGCAGCTACCGAAGAGTATGTTGACATGGTTGAGTCCGGAATCCTTGATCCTGTTAAGGTTACAAGAAGTGCTCTGCAGAACGCAACATCCGTTGCATCAACACTCCTTACAACAGAATCTGCTGTTGCAAATATTAAGGAAGACACTCCTGCAATGCCGGCCGGTGGAGCAGGAATGGGCGGCATGATGTAAACCAACAGTTCAGCCATGAATATTCATG
The DNA here is from genome assembly GCA_934358675.1 of uncultured Agathobacter sp. Classification (GTDB taxonomy): domain Bacteria; phylum Bacillota; class Clostridia; order Lachnospirales; family Lachnospiraceae; genus Roseburia. Next base: position 364 of record CAKRKX010000172.1, read on the forward strand.
AACACACAAAATATGCTTGCATATTTTTGAGTGAGTGAATATTCATGAGGTGGACGCACAATTATGAGCAAAAATAGTTGCGAAGCAACGGAAAAGCATCGAAGATGCGTTTTGCGAATAATATGTGCGGCTGAACTCTTATATAGTATTTAAAACTACGTCAAATAGACATGAAAAGCCTTGATTTCAAGGCTTTTCTTTTGTTTTCACCTATGTTATACTATGCCATGTGCCACGTTAAAAAGTGGCAGTCAAGATGGAATAACATAACAAAAGTGAGGAATAAAATGAGCAAAGTAGTGATTATGACAGACAGCAACAGCGGAATCACGCAGGCACAGGCTGCCGAGTATGGTGTTGTGGTACTTCCGATGCCTTTTTATATTAACGGAGAAATGTTATACGAGGAAATTGATCTGACGCAGGAGCAATTTTATCAGAAACTGACAGAGGGTGGAGAGATCAAGACATCCATGCCGCTCGTGGGCGATGTTACTGATAAGTGGGACGAATTATTACAGAGCTACGATGAAGTGGTCTATATTCCGATGTCATCAGGACTGAGCAGCTCTTGTGAGACGGCATACATGCTTTCGCAGGATTATGACGGCAAGGTGCAGGTAGTCAACAACCAGAGAATTTCCGTTACGATGCGTCAGTCGGTTCTTGATGCGAAGATGCTTGCGGATCAGGGCAAGGATGCAGCCGAAATCAAAGAGATCTTAGAGCGTGAGAAATTCGAATCATCCATCTACATCATGGTTGATACTTTAGAGTACCTGAAAAAAGGCGGTCGAATCACTCCGGCGGCAGCTGCGCTCGGAACTTTGCTCAAGTTAAAGCCGGTTCTTCAGATTCAGGGTGAGAAACTTGACGCTTTTGCCAAGGCGCGCACCTTAAAGCAGGCGAAGTCCATTATGATCGAGTCCATGAAGAATGACTTTGAGAAGCGTTTCCATGATCCGGAAGGCAAGAAGATGCATCTGGAGATGGCGTACACTTACGATCTTGAAGCTGCGGAGGCTTTTAAGAAGGAAGTGCAGGAAGCATTCCCGAATAACGAAATCGTACTCAATCCATTGTCACTTTCCGTGTCCTGTCACATTGGACCGGGAGCACTTGCGATCGCATGTTCCAAGGCGATTGAGTAAATTTTTTCGAATAATGAGTTTACATCTCGGGAAGAATCCATTATAATCAGAAAGTAAAAACGGATGGGTTTTTACGACCCGTCCGTTTTGTTGCGTAATTACGCAGAATATCAGCAGACACAAACAGGAGGAATTGAGAAGATGGTTAAAGCAGTTGTTGGCGCTAACTGGGGCGACGAAGGTAAAGGCAAGATTACAGACATGCTGGCAAAGCAAGCCGACATCATTGTACGTTTTCAGGGAGGTGCCAATGCAGGACATACGATCGTAAATGATTACGGTAAGTTTGCATTACATACACTTCCGTCCGGAGTATTTTACAATCACACAACCAGCATTATCGGTAATGGTGTGGCTTTGAATATCCCGGTATTGTTCAATGAGATCAAGTCGATCACCGACAGAGACGTGCCAATGCCAAAGATTCTTGTATCGAATCGTGCACAGATTGTAATGCCATATCATATTTTATTTGACCAGTACGAGGAGGAACGTCTTGGCGGTAAGTCATTCGGTTCCACAAAGTCTGGTATTGCTCCTTTCTATTCAGATAAATATGCCAAGATCGGTTTCCAGGTCAGCGAGTTATTCGACGAGGATCTGTTAAAAGAGAAGGTTGTTCGCGTGGCTGAGCAGAAGAACGTTATTCTTGAGCATTTGTACCACAAGCCACTCATCGACACAGACGAGTTATTAAATACATTACATGAGTACCGCGATATGATCGCTCCTTATGTATGTGATGTT
>CAKRKX010000173.1 GCA_934358675.1 uncultured Agathobacter sp.
GAGAAGAAGTTTATGCTGAGCATACCGCTCGCGCGCGAAAGTGTGCGGCAAGCGCACACTTTATTTCGTATAAGATCCAGGCAAAACTATGGTATTTCGTGTAAAAGTATAGTAAAATGGAAGCGTTGATAATTTTATGAGGAACAGGAGTCTGACAGTGAGAACTTTTTTGAAATATGCGTTTCCAATTTTGACAATTGTAATTTTGATCGTGGCGGTGTGGCTGTCGCATCAGCCGGGAGATATCAGTGGAATGGAGAGTTCGCGGATCGCGGCGTTGCTTGGGGTAAGTGATGAATTTCTTCGGTCGGCATGTCACTATCTGCTTTTCTTCCTGATTACTGTTGGCTGCGGTGTGAGTCTTGTGTTGTGGGAGAAGCCGCTTGGGTGGCTGCTTTTGATCCTGCCACTGTGTGTGTTGGATGAAGCAACGAAGCCGCTGATCATGGGCAGACATTTCTCGTGGATCGATTCGGGGAAGAATGCGATCGGAGCAATTGTTGGAATGATCGTGACGGTGGTAATCTCAATTTTGTGTAAGATTAGATAGTGACTTGTAAATGCAAAATCTCTATGCTACAATAACTTTTGGTGAGCACAGAGATTTTTTGTGCCAATAAGTTAAAATTTTGACGGAGGTGAATTTCATGGACAGTTGCGATAGTTCGGGACCTAGTAAGAAGTGCGGTGTAATGAAAAAGAATGATGCGCGATTGTTGATGGTATTTGGACTTTCGCGTTATTAGTTATAGAAAGAATAAATAGAAATCCTTCTTATTTGCATCGCATACATATTCCGAGACATCACAGCAAACACAGTGATTATCTGCTTTGGAATATCCTAAGCGGTGTTTTTCTATGCCCTTTTTTGGGTGGAATAAGGAGGTTAAGATGGAAAAAGAGATCTTAAAAGAGAAGGACTATGCCCAGGAGCTGGTCCGGATCATTCGTAAGAATCTGCAGGAGAAGAAGCCACAGGAACTGATCGATGCGGTCTCCGATTATCATGAGAATGATATTGCGGAAGCTTTGACAAGGCTGACCGTGGAGGAACGTAAGGCGTTGTATCCTATGCTCGGTGTGGAGCGTGTGGCTGAGATCTTTGCTTATCTGGATGAGGATGAGCAGGAGTATTTCAAGGAGTTATCCCTTGATAATATGGCGCGTGTTGTATCCGAGATGGACTCGGACGATGCGGTCGATATTTTGGAAAATTTAGAGGAATCCACGAAGGAGGAGATTGTCAAGCGTCTGGATCAGGACGCCAAGGAAGATGTCCGCATGCTCTTGTCCTACGATGAGGATGAAATCGGTAGCTGCATGACGACCAATTATATCTGGATTCACGAGAATTTGAGTATCCGTCAGGCGATGAGCGAACTGGTGCGTCAGGCGGGAGAGAATGACAACATTTCAACGATCTATGTGGTTGATCAAAATGATCTGTTTTGTGGAGCGATTGATCTCAAGGATCTGATCGTGGCGCGCGAGTATGAGAAGCTGGATGATCTGATCGTCCGCTCGTATCCGTATGTGCTCGATCATGAGAATATCAGTGATTGCATTGAGCAGATCAAGGAGTACGCGGAGGATTCCATCCCGGTTCTGACACAGGAGGGCAGGATTGTCGGAATCATCACATCTTCGGATATTGTTGAAGTTGTCGATGATGAGATGGGCGATGATTACGCAAAGCTGGCCGGTCTTACTGCGGAGGAAGATCTCCATGAAACAACGGTGCAGAGCATGAAGAAGCGTCTCCCGTGGCTGATCACGCTTTTGTTCCTCGGAATGGTCGTGTCTTCGGTCGTTGGCGCGTTTGAGGCAGTGGTTGCGGTGCTTCCAATCGTCATCTGTTTCCAGTCGCTGATTCTTGATATGGCGGGAAACGTTGGAACGCAGTCACTTGCTGTAACGATTCGTGTGCTGATGGATGAGAATCTGACCGGAAAACAAAAAATCTCCCTCGTCATCAAGGAGATGAAAATCGGATTGCTGAATGGCGCTTTCCTTGGAATTATGGCATTTTTGTTTCTCGGACTTTATATCCGCTGTTTCAAACATTATGATTTGTTACATGCCTTCATGATCTCCGGATGCGTTGGCATTTCTCTTGTGATCGCGATGGTGATCTCAAGCTTTGTGGGAACGATGATCCCGATGTTTTTCCACAAGATCAAGGTGGATCCGGCC
>CAKRKX010000174.1 GCA_934358675.1 uncultured Agathobacter sp.
CTTTGTGATCGTCAGCAATCTGATCACGGTTTTCAAGTATCTGATGCTTTTGGTGTTACCGCTCGCTTTTGCGGGGCTTCCGAATATTGATTTCGGCTTCCCGGGGATTGATATCACTCTTTTCGGAGAGACATTCAAGTGGAACATTATTGGTTATGATGCAGCACATGGAGGACTTCCGTATTTTTGCGCATACATGATTGCGATGGTGATTGGAGAGTGCGTAAACTTCCCGATTCAGAGAAATTTTGTCTTTCGAAGCAAAGGAAATATCGGATATCAGGCTATGTGGTATGTGATCGCCTTTTGCATCGTTACCTGTATTGTGAATTCTATTAATTGTATATGGGTGGCGGTAGCCGGAGCATATGTGCCGGATTGGTTGTACAATATAGGAACGACTGTATTGAACGGTGGAGTATCCATGGTAGTATTCTTCTTTGTCAACAAGGTGATTTTCCCGGAAGGAAAAGAGTCTGCTGAAAATTAAATGAATGAAAAGGAAAGGCCTTTTGCAGAAATTGCTGCGGGAGGTCTTTTCGTTTGTTGTAAAAAAGTTTTCTTATGTTATACTAAGAAAAAGCAGACATATAAGGAGATAACGCAAATGCTACTGATGTGTAAGGATGTTCCGGTTTATGATATTGAGACGGAGAAAGTATTAAATGAACAATTGCTGCCGGGACTCATGCTGCAGCAGGGAGCGAATTCGCATACGTTTGCGCGATGGATGAAGTTTCGCTATTCATCGGGAACGAATACGATCGCTAGAAAATTAAAAGGCATTACCTTCGGACAGGGTGCACGTATGCGCATTAATAGAGAAACCCGTGCACTTAGCTTTAGTGATTGTTATTGGCTCAAGGATGAGAAGGATCCTATAAAATTCTCGGAAATCAGTCCTTACTATCAGCCGTTTTGGGACGGAAGCGATACATTTTCGGGACAGGCAGCACCAACCTTGTATGTCGGTGGCGCGATGTCGAAGGAATGGAAGCAGGACAAAAGATTGTACAAATACGGCGATGTTGAGGTGGAACTTGAATGTATCCGGTTGTGTGATCAGTGTGGCATTCCGGTTGAACAGGCCCAAAAAACAGAGAACGGAATCTCTATTGTTAATATCACTTCGCCGGAATATATGTTAGAGCAGGCAGATGAATCGGGACGACTTGATCCGGATGATTTTGACGAGACAACCGTTGTGGAATTGTTTGGGAAAGCGGGCGTGCAGATGCTGATCCTTGATGCAATCATCGGAAATGGAGACCGGCATGCCGGCAATTTCGGATGGTTGAGAGATACACAGACCGGTGAATATATTTCTATGGCACCGCTTTATGATTTTGATCATGCTTTGGATTCCAAATTAGAATCGGATCGTCTGCTGACGGACGCAGTAAAAGCAAGCCTGAATTACAAGGATGAAGTAAAGCGAATTGCAGGTATTGCGTCGGAAAGTGAGAATGAAATATTTGCAAGGAGAGCCGGTACGATTCTAGAAATGTTGAACGAAGAACCTGTTTAAGGTATGTATAAAAATAGTAGGACAGAAATTATATTTAATAAAGAATCGGGGAAGCTTGATTGCAACGCATAACACGTGAAATTTCGGAGACAATAGTGACATCAGGAGGTGTGAAACTATGGTCGAACCGGATACAATCAAATTACTCAGAGAGTGCGATGCGGGAATCAAGATGGGCGTGAAATCAATTCGTGATGTTCTTGACGATGTAAAGGATGCCAGAATGAAAGAAATGCTGGAAAAATGCAAAGACAGGCATGAGGTGCTACAGGATGAAATCAACAAACTGTTGCTGGAATATCATGATGAGGGCAAGGAACCGAATGTGATGGCGCAGGGAATG
>CAKRKX010000175.1 GCA_934358675.1 uncultured Agathobacter sp.
CTACATGGGTGATCTGTTTGTAATCGGATTTCGAATATTTCTTCCGATTTTTGCCTGCATTATGGTTTTAAATTGTGTACTTGGAATTATGGCGAAGGTTGCACCACAGATGAATATGTTTTCGGTTGGTATGCAGCTTAAGGTATTGGTTGGATTTGTTGTGATTTTTCTGACGATATTTTTATTGCCGGATGTTGCCAATATGATCTTAAAAGAGATAAAGACGATGGTGAAGTTGATTGCCGAAGGTATGTATTAGCGAAGAGTATAATAAGAATCAAATATTGAAACTGAATCTGCAGTGGTTTGCCAAGGATGGCGAGGGCGGAGAGAAGACGGAACCGGCAACGGCCAAGAAGTTGAAGGACGCCCGTGAGGAAGGCAAGGTTGCCAAAAGCAAGGAACTTACGGCAGCGTTTAGCCTGATCGTTTTGTTTTTATGCCTGAAGATCTTTGTTTCTTATGTGGGAGAGAGTCTGATCAATGTTTTCCCGATGATCTATAATGCTATGGCGGATTTTGTGAAAATAAACGAGGGAGCATTGTCGGCACAGGCAGTGTCATCCCTGTTTTTTGGCGTTATTATACGTTGGCTTCTGATCGTGCTTCCATTCTTTGCTTTTGGTTTTGTAATTACGATACTGGTGAGTATCGTGCAGGTAGGATGGACGGTTTCCACGAAACCGATGAAGCCGGAATTAAGCAAGTTTAATCCGATCAATGGATTCAAACGCATTTTTTCCAAAGATTCGTTATTTCAGTTACTGCTTTCCATTGTAAAGATCGGCCTCATCGGATATATTGCATATTCTTCGTTGAAGGATCGGGTGAACGATCTGTTTATCCTGTATGATCTGTCATTGAACCAGGCACTCAGTCTGGTCGGCACGCTGATCATTGATGTGGGGCTGAAGATCAGCCTGGTCTATCTGATCATCGGAATCGCCGACTTCGCATATCAGAAATATAAGTTTAATGATGATATGAAGATGACCAAGCAGGAAGTAAAAGATGAATATAAGAATACAGAGGGAGATCCGCAGATCAAGGGACGTCAGCGCCGCAAAATGCAAGAAGTTTCGCAGCGCCGTATGATGCAGGATGTTCCAAAAGCAGATGTCGTCATCACAAACCCGACGCATCTGGCTGTGGCTTTAAAATATGATGCCCAGGCGAGCACGGCGCCGGTCGTACTTGCCAAGGGTGAGGATTTTCTGGCACAGAGGATCAAGGAAGTTGCCAGAGATAACAATATTGAGATTGTGGAAAATAAACCACTCGCGCGAATGCTCTATCATAATGTAGATATCGGCGCGGAAATTCCGCCGGAGCTGTATCAGGCGGTTGCGGAAGTGCTCGCATTTGTTTTCAGGACAAGGAATCCGTAAAGCGAAGCAGTCCGTTCAAATATAAAATCTGTACAAAAAGAGAAAGGAGGGGATAGATGATGTTTAAGAAAGCGGATATCGGAGTCGGATTGTATCTATTGGCTGCGGTTGTATTCTTTATCGTACCGATTCCATCCATCTTACTGGATGTGATGCTCGCGATCAACATCTCGATCGCCCTCATTATTCTTTTTAATGTATTGTTTACGAAGGAAGTTCTTGATATGTCGTTCTTCCCGACATTACTTTTGTTTACGACGATCTTTCGAATTTCATTGAACGTATCGTCCACCCGTCTGATCCTTCTTACCGGAGATCCGGGTAATGTCGTACGAACTTTCGGAAGTTTCGTCGGC